>JBLMZZ010000055.1:0-8247 GCA_050259095.1 Omnitrophica WOR_2 bacterium
GGCTGGATGATTGATGAAATTACGACCACGGCTGCTACTATGAGTGGTTGTAGTGGGAGAAATGATATGTTACCTGAAGATGATATTAAGATTTATCCTAATCCTTTCTCGTCATATGCAGTACTCGAAATGAAAGCTGAATTCAAGAATGCAGCGGTTCATATTTATAACTCTTATGGCAGAAAAGTAAGGGACATTAATAACCTTTCGGGTAAGGAAGTCATGATTGAGCGTAATAATCTTCAACCGGGTCTTTACTTCCTAAATATAATACAACAAGGTAAACTGATAGGTTCTAAACGGCTAATTATATTGAAATAGAATTCTATCCCAATATCTTCAATTTCACTAACTTCAGCAATAGTTGATATTGACGACCCCATTAATGAGTACGGGAACTTTAGTATACCGCATATTTATGAAGATTCGTGAGAAAGATTCGTATCTAAAAGGAATATAATCGCTATATTTGTTTTTATCTAGTAACTAAACCCAGTTCTATGAAACGAAATCTTTACTTTATTTTTATTCTTGTTCTTCTTTTCACTGTAAAATTAACAAGAGCTCAGAGCAATTATGAATATATTACTTTTGAATCACCCAACGATAGGATAATAATTAATCAGAACACTGATAATCTTTGGCAGATTGGTCATCCGGGAAAGACTTTTTTCAACGCTGCTTATGCCGGTGAAAAAGCAATAGTGACTGATACTATCAATCCATATCCCGTTAATAACGTTTCCTCATTCATTTATGTCATTCATGATCCATACACAAAAGATTGTTACACAAGTATGGAGTTCTGGAACAAATATGATACTGATACATTAAATGATTTTGGAACTATTGAAGCATCTTATGATGGGGGCAATTCATGGGTTGTCGTCAGTGACTCAACAGGTGTAGGTGATATGTATGGTAACTTTTGGTGGGAAGGTGATTTTCATGCAAATGGCAATTATTTTACCGATCATTCACTAAATATTTCGGGTAAATCAGATGGATGGATTAAATCGAAATTCAATTGGCAATGGTGGATTGCTGTTGATAGGGATACCATTATATCCAATCCTGACAGCCTGATGATACGTTTCACTTTTAATTCTGATGCTATTGCCGAAAATAAAGAAGGTTGGATGATTGATGAGATAGTTACTTCTTCGGGCAATGATATAGGAGGCTGTGGCAAAAGGAGTGAAATGTTACCTGAAGATGATATTAAGATTTATCCAAATCCTTTCTCATCATATGCAGTACTCGAAATGAAGGATGAATTCAAGAATGCTGTTGTTGATATTTATAACTCTTATGGTAGAAAAGTAAGGGAAATTAATAACCTTTCGGGTAAGGAAGTCATGATTGAACGTAATGATCTTCAACCGGGTCTTTACTTTCTGAATATTATTCAACAAGGGAAGCTGATAGGTTCTAAACGACTGATTATACTGAAATAGAATTCTATTCCAGTATTTTAAGTTTCGCAAACTTCAGCAATAGTTGCTTCTGACCGACTCCATTAAAGAATACGGTAGCTTTAGTATTTGGACCTGCTCCTTCAATTGCCAGTACTTTGCCTTGGCCGAAACGTTCATGTATCACTTCCACTCCAGGAATTACTTTTTCAACCGGAGTTACATAGTTTGCATCAAACATTGAAGTCTGCGGGGTATTGGTGTCTTTAAGGGGCTTCTTATTAAACACAGGTACTTTTTGAGTTTCACTTTTCTGGCCATTAATCGATGGGACTTTGCGAGTGGTTCTTTCAAGAAAACGTTCATCAATCTCCGAAAGGAATCTACTTGGCTCATTGGCAGTCATGTTACCCCAGCGATATCGGGTTTCTGCATATGTTAAGGTCACTTTCTTCTGGGCTCTTGTTAGTGCAACATAAAACAGACGACGCTCTTCCTCAATTTCTGCCCTGGTAGAAAGCGACATGTTTGATGGAAACAGGTTCTCTTCCATCCCAACAATAAATACATACGGAAATTCAAGCCCTTTTGCTGCATGGATTGTCATCAAGACCACTTTGTTGGTATTGTTATCCTTATCTTCATCAGCATCGGTCATCAATGCAATATCCTGCATAAACACATCCAAAGTACGCTGATCGCTAATAATCTCATCCTCATCCATCAAAGGAACAGGTTCTTCCTCCCGTTCAACAAAGTCCTTTATTGCATTGAGCAACTCCTCTGAGTTCTGGTACTTTGAAATGCCTTCTTCAGTTCTGTCTGCCATGAGTTCACGCATCAACCCTGAACTTACAGCTATCTTTTGAGCAAGGTCGTAGGCATCAGTCTTGTGCAACTGATAGTGCTGACTAAGAATCATTGTCGCAAACTGCTCTATTTTTGTAGCTGAACCCGAGGGCAGATCAGGTAAGTATTTTGCGGGATGCAATGATACTTCATGATTGCTCACATTGTATGATCCGGCAGCAACTTCAATCTTTTCAAGGGTAGTCTTACCAATTCCCCTAACCGGATAATTTACAACACGTTTAAATGCCTCGTCGTCAGAAGGGTTTACCACTAATCTAAAATATGCCAGTAAATCTTTTATTTCAGCACGTTTATAAAACGACAGGCCTCCATATATACGATAAGGAATGTTGAGTTTTCGTAGTGATTCTTCAATTGCTCTCGACTGAGCATTAGTGCGATACAGAATTGCAAATGCACTGTTAGGCTGTTGAAGATTCATCTTTATTTCAAAGATACTGTTTGCAACAATTTGGCCTTCTTCGGTTTCTGAAATTGCTTTCATCACCTGAATTGGCTTACCTTCTTCATTTTCGGTCCAAACTTCTTTAAAGATCTGATCCTTGTTGTTTGAAATTATGCTGTTTGCTGCATTAACGATGGTTTGAGTAGAACGGTAATTCTGCTCTAATTTAAAAATCTGAACATCCGGATAATCGCTTTTAAAGTTCAGGATATTCTGTATGTTGGCACCCCTGAATGAATAAATACTTTGAGCATCATCACCCACAACACAAATATTCTCATTCCTTGCAGCAAGCTGCTTTACAATTAGATACTGAGCAAAATTAGTGTCCTGATACTCATCAACCAGTATATATTTAAACTTATTCTGATATTTGTAAAGCACTTCGGGAAAATCACGAAGAAGAACATTCGTCTTAAATAGCAGGTCATCAAAATCCATTGCCCCGGCCTTAAAGCAACGAGATTCATAATAGCTGTAAATTTCACCGATCATAGGCTTTTGAGCCATATTATCTTCCGAAATGACCTCCGCATTATTATTATAGTCAGCTGCTGAGATAAGATTTGATTTTGCTGAAGATATTCTTGATAGTACTGAACCGGGAGTGTATTGTTTAGGATCCAGATTGAGGTCTTTAAGGATACCCTTGATTACGCTTTTTGAATCGTCGGTATCGTAAATAGTGAAGTTGGAAGGATAACCTAATAAATGGCCTTCAATTCTCAGAATTCTCGCAAAGATTGAATGGAATGTTCCCATCCATACATTTTTACCTTCCGTTGAACCAACTAGATCAATGATACGGCTTTTCATTTCACGGGCCGCTTTGTTGGTGAAGGTCAGTGCAAGAATATTGAAAGGATCAATTCCTTTACTAAGCATGTAGGCTATACGGTAAGTAAGTACCCTGGTCTTTCCGGATCCGGCACCGGCTATCACCATTACAGGGCCATCAGAACAGGTTACGGCACGTTGCTGTGCATCATTTAGTTGATCAAGTATTTCAGTCACCGGAAATTGAGTTAGATGATGCAAAATTAGAGAAAAAAGGCATTATATCATGAATAACCCTTGCTGAATAAGTAATAAGTATAAAGAGCTGATTGAAAGCTGAATAGATACAATTTTGAGTACAAATCTATAAGCTGCCGGGTAGTAGGTATAAAAGCTGATTAATAAAGATTATGCTGAAGGGTGTGAAAATCTGAGTGTTATAACTTAGCTTTTCAACTCTCCGCCTCCAAAAATGCAAATTCCTCTAATTACCAGTGTTTTTGATTTATCAACGTTAACATTGTATCTCTTGTCGGAAAAACCACCAAGTATGCTTGTTACCTCAAGCTTGGTATTCCAATCGGGTGGAACAATAAGAGTTGATCCGCCAAAGATGGAGGAGATTCCCATGTATATCGTGTTTCCCGGCTGGATGTTTGCCTGAGTGAGATCAATCTTAGAACCGCCAAAAATAGAAACAACAGTTCCTCCTTTGAAATTTTCGGTACGAATAATGCGGTCATTACCTCCAAAAATAGCTGTTTCATTAAGTACATCCCCTTCAGAGATACCTTCTTTAGATTGCCCTGAATTTGTTTGATTCCAATATCTCGGTCTAACAAAAAGTATTGCAAGTCCGGCTATGATAATGAGTATAGGCCAAAAATAATCGATAGGATGTCCGGTATATCTCTTATAAAGAAACATTCCACCAACAACTATCAGGGTAGTTCCCCATCCATAATTCTTTTCAGAAAGTGCCAGTACTCCAAAGGCAATTAACAGCATCTGCCATGAAAAGATAACATGCCATAATCTTGGATCAAGCATATTTGCCTGATGCATAAAATATAAGCCTCCGAATAAAATAAGGATCACTCCAAGCACCGTTGCTTTATACGATTGCACGTGCTTTTGTACTTGATTGCTCTGGTTTTCCATTTTGTTAAAGGTTGTTTATAGTAACAAAGATATGAATTTTATAGTAATTTTGGTACAAAGTCAGTATATTGTAATTAATTAAAAATTAGAGTATTATGCAATTAAACAGGAAATATTATAGGGTTCTGTGATCTAATTCTTGTTGTCTTTGTTTAATGCAATCTAAATTTCAAACTACATGCAAACTAAAAACCGACAAAAAATAGTCATTATAGGAGGTGGATTTGCCGGAATTCAACTACTCAGGCATCTTGATCAGGATCTTTTTGATGTGCTTTTGATCGATAAACTAAACCATCACCAATTTCAGCCATTATTTTATCAGGTAGCCACTTCTCAAATCGAACCGGGTAGTATTTCCTTCCCATTGCGAAAAATACTTCAGAACCGTAAGAATACTCAGATTAGAATGGCTGAAGTTACTTTGATTGATGCTGAAAACCACAACATTAATACAAGTATTGGTTGCTTTCATTATGATAAATTGATTATTGCTGCCGGGTGTAAAACCAATTACTTTGGCAATGAAAAGATCAAACAACATAGCTATGCGCTTAAATCAACCTATGATGCAATAAAAATCAGAAATAATATCCTGCAGAATTTTGAGGATATGGTGTCAGTGAGAGAAGAGGAGAAGGAATATCTTAAAAATCTGGTAATCATTGGTGCAGGACCAACAGGTGTTGAACTTGCGGGTGCATTTTCCGAAATTAAGAATCACATCCTGCCTAAAGACTACCCACGCGTTAATTTTAATGATCTAAAGATTATTCTTATTGAAGGAAGTGCGAATACACTTAATTCAATGAGTGATATGTCGAAGAAAGCGTCAGAAAAGTACCTCAAAGAGTTGGGTGTTGATATCATTACCGATGTAATGGTCAAGGATTATGATGGTGAAACTGTAAGTCTGAGCAATGGACATACTATTAAAAGTAAACAGGTGATATGGACAGCAGGTGTTATAGGTAATATCATTGATGGTCTTGAGAACAATGTAATATTTAGGAATAGATATAAGGTTAATCGATACAACCAAATTCTTAATCAACCTGATATTTATGCAATTGGCGATATAGCATACATGGAAACTCCCAAATATCCACAAGGGCATCCTCAGGTTGCGAACGTGGCTATTACCCAGGCAAGAAATCTTTCGCGAAATCTTAAACGGATCGAGGAAAATAAATCGTTATCCCAATTCGAATACCGTGATAAAGGAACAATGGCAACTATTGGCAAGAAGAAAGCAGTTGTTGACTTACCATTTATTCACTTCAAAGGCGCTTCAGCATGGTTTGTATGGATGTTTTTACACCTGATGCTAATATTGAGTGTTCGCAACAAGCTGGTGATCTTTATTAACTGGGCTTATTTATTTTTTACGAGAGATACATCCTTACGACTTATCTTAAAGGAACAGCAATAAATTTGAGATTCATTAGGGATCCATTAAGGTCAGGTTTATCTGAATTATACTTCAGCTATACTCCGTGTTTATTACAGGTATACTCAGCTGGGGTAAAGGTGGAATACAGCTGAAGTATAGTTGAACTAGGGTTGCACCTAATGGATCCTTAATGAATCCTTAAGGAATCTATAATAAATTAGTTCCTTCGAAGTATAAATTGGAATTAGGATCTCGCGTGAAAGCGAAAAGAAACTTCTATTAACCTTCTAGAGCTTAATAAGTTGAATAGCACAGCCACCACCAGCAGCTAAATGCACAGGTATAACCTTACTCGCATCAACTTCACTTTCGGTGATTTCTACTGATGTTGGGTTTGTTTTCCAATCAGCATCTTTACCATCCATGTAAAATTTTGCTTTGTATCTTGCTCCTTTTTCGAGGAATGAAAAGTTTACCAGCAGATCACGTGGATTTTCATCGGTAATACAACCAACGTACCAGTTAGCTGAATCTCTTTGTTGACGGGCAAAAATAGCATAATCACCTATTATAGCATCAGGCACATTGGTGTTCTCCCACGTGGTTGGTACCGACTTAATAAAATCAAATGCTATATTACCTTCATAATTTTCGGGTGCATCAGATGCCATCTGCAGAGGGGAGTAGAGAACTACAAATAAGGCAAGCTGTTTGGCTAATGTGGTCCTTACACGGGTGTTAGGCATTTTGGGATTGTTAAAATTGAATGTACCTGGTGTAAAGTCCATAGGTCCGGCAAGCCCTCTTAAAAAAGGAACAACAGTTGTATGTTCGGGTGGATTGCCACCATCAGTTGACCATGCATCATATTCCTGTCCACGAACACCTTCCTGTGTCATGAGATTAGGCCATGTTCTTTGCAGCCCTGTTGGCATCACCGGTTCATGATTGTCTATCATGATGTGATATTTTGCTGCTGTTTCCACTACCTTACGGTAATGCCTTACAGCAAACTGACCATCGTGTAGTTCTTTATTATCTAGTTTTGGGTTCACATATCCGGTTTTAACAACATGTACATCATACCTCTGATAAAATTCAAATGCTTTATCTAATTGATTCTCATAGTTAGTCGCCATTCCGGCAGTTTCATGATGACCTATTAGCTCTATTCCTTTCTCTTTGGCATACTTGGTAATGGCAGCAATATCAAAATCGGGATAAGCAACAGTGAAGTCAAGAGTAGCACCATTTTTAGTCCAATCACCATCCCAGCCAACATTCCATCCTTCAACAAGTACACCACTAAACCCATTTGCTGCAGCAAAATCTATATATCTCTTTGTGTTTTCAGTAGTTGCACCGTGCTTTGGACCGCTGCTCCAGGTATATTTGCCAAGATGAATATCCCACCAGATGCCAATGTACCTGCCTGGTTTAATCCACGAAACATCTTCGATCTGTGAAGGCTCATTTAGATTGAGCATAATGTTTGAAGTAACCAGATCATTGATGTTTTCAGCAATAATCATGGTTCTCCATGGAGTAACATAAGGCGTTTTCGCATAAACCTTAACACCATTGTTCCATGGTGACAAATCACAAGTGAGCGTGAGCGAGTCAGAAGGGTAGAGGTTCATTTTGGCATAATCGGTCAATGCTGCTTCATGGATTGCAAGGTAGTGGCCATCGGATGTTTCAAGAGTGAGTGGAGTACATACTGTATCCATTGCAGAAATTAATGTGTGGTGGGCAATACTTTCATAATACACCTCATTATAAGCGGGTATCCACCATCCCATCACTTTTGATGGAAAGCTAAACTGAGTCATTTCCTTTGCAATTTCAAAACTATCAAATCCATTCTGCTTCGGGAATTCATACCTAAATCCAAAACCGTCATCATAGACTCTGAACCTGATAATCAGCATTCTTTTTTTGCCGGATTTTTCAGCCACATTAACTGATAATTCTTTATAGTTATTCTTAACGATATGAGATTCGCCCCATGGCTGTTCCCATTTTTCATCATAAACAGAAGAGTCAACACCGGTTATGCTGAAATTGCTATAAAACTTTTCATTCTTATTGAGGATAAATCCCAAACGTGAATCTTTAAGAATTGGCTTGTTGTTTTTGGATACGGAATAAAACAACTCTCCTTTATTGTCTTTAAAAGTAAC
>JBLMZZ010000056.1:0-49134 GCA_050259095.1 Omnitrophica WOR_2 bacterium
CCTCAGTAGTAAATACAAATCCTGGCGGGATAGGGAATCCCAACAAAAGAAGCTTTTTAAGGAAGTATGCTTTTGAACCAAGGAATATCTGATTGTCAATTTCAGGAGTTTCTCTATATAGCGGTGATACTACCAAATCAGTATTATACGACATAATACTGTGAAGCGTTTCTTCAGGATAACTGTCGACCATTTGTCTGAAAGTGCCGAGAATACGCACAAGGAAATTATCAAGCGCTTGAACAAGAAAAGCCGAAGAGAGCATTTCACGATAAAATTGCTCCGATTTACGCATTATAAATTGTTTACCGGCAGCACCATCGTTCTTCACTTCATTTGGGAATACCTGTGGTATTACAACCTTCAATTGTCTGTCGTAAACTCTCAGGAAATATTTACTGATGATTTCCCTGACGCTTGAAAGCATAAACTGAAGGATGTTAATATACTGACCAACAGAAAAACTCGCCGAGTTAAGGCTATACCTGAACATCTTTAGATTTGAGTTAAACCCCTGGTCACTAATTCCATCTAGTTCAAGCCCCTGTCTGAAGAGTTCAAAAACAATATTGATTCTCCTCAATGTTTTGGCGGTAATATAATCTAGATTTATGCTGTTAATAAGCTGTTCCATTAAATGGGCTGCAACTTTTTCAAGTCTGAATACCAAACCAAGAGCTTCGAATTTCGGTTCCCTGTACTTACCATACATGCTTGGAATCCCTATGGCGATATGACGTTTGTGGTAAATATCCTCCCACCCTTCGGTACGAGCAGGATCCATAATTACCATATTCAGTTTACGCATAAAAATATATACCTGCCGCAGTGCACGGTCAGTGTTTCCTCTTTCGAGCATCCCAAGCAATTGGTCTATCTCTGTAGGAGTAAAGAAATTGAACTTCCGCATTAACTGACCCAAATTCACTGTATTAAATGAATACTTCTCATTTAAGAGCTCAAGCAGTCTGAAGATATAAAAGAGCCTCTGCTTATCCAGTTGATTATCGATAGGTAAAGCGTTCAATTCTTTGCGAATTCTTTCAGATGACAGCTCCATCAGTGCTCGTGGCATATAGTTATTGGCAGTGCATAATGCCTGTATCATTTCATTGATCGGACCAAACCATCTGGAGTCTGCTGACATTGAAGCTTTAACATCATCGGGAAGCAGTTTAAAGAGGTATGAAGTATCGCCATCATACCAGTAATGAATAATGCTCCTTGTTAGATCAATATGTGTGTTATTACTTTCAGTATGAATTTGTTTTCGAAGGAAATGAATTAGTCTGTCGTTGCGGTGCGAGAGTTCATCCATAGCAGTTGTTACTTCTCGCAATTCTCCCTCAGCACCTATTTCATTGAAATATACCGGGAAAAGGCGCGCAAGTTGCTTTATGTGCTTGAAGATTGGCTGTATATCTGAATTGAGCAAGGAGGTAACATCTCTCTGGAAAAGATCAGTATCAGATACAAACACACCTCCCAGCCTCAAATGAATGATAAGCGTTGAAAGCAGTTCTCTAAATGCCGACGGAGAATATTCTATCAACTCCATCCACACCCTTATATTCTTAATATGGTATTCGTTAACCTGAAGTTGCCAATCCTGACTTACATAAATAATACCGGGTCCAATAAACCCGTGTTTGATTAATAATTTTTCGAAATGAGAAATGTGATTTAGATTATCGGTCCTAAAGATTTCCTTTCCCAGAGTAAGGATACTATCGAGGACAGTACCTGCATTAGTTGCTGTAATATCACCAAAAAGTCTAAAGATATTATCCAAAAAACCGAATACCTCATCACTGGTCAGTTCAGTTTTAATATTTCTTAAAAGAGCATTGAAATCACGCATCAATACTTCCTTTTCATTCTTCATTCCTTCAAGGTGAAGCAGATAGAGCAAGTAGTAAAACTTCTCATGAAAACGACTGAATGAGTGATGAAGCTGCCTGATGTGGAACGATATATCGCTAAAAGTAGGGATTGATTCAAGTTCATTCCAACTCTTAGCATTTAAAGTTTGCTGTTCAATATTTTGATAGTATTTCTCTCCAATTGAAGTGAATTTAGCACGACTCTCATTACTAAAGAGTTTACTTCTTTCAGCCAGCCATTGTTCAACATGTGTAGTTTCTCTCCAGTAGTTTGAATTTGTTATAAGTACCTTCTTAGCTAACTCGAGTGCTTTGTTTTCAATTTCTTCAGGCAAGGTTGTAGAAGTAAAAAGTTTAATTAGGAAACCTGAATTATGTATAACTGCATTTGATTTAACTTCAAGGCTCTTTTCGAGCATATCAAGAATATGCTTGAATTGTTCAATTCTCTTAGTTTCGGAACTTAACAACTTCTCAAGCAACTCGAGCATTGTATGAATAAGGTCTTCTCCCTGCAATTCATTAAGAGTTCTGCCAATAAGCCCCTCATAAAGTTCAAGAATAACATCCCATACAAAAACATCTTTCTGCTTATCATAGAACCAAAAATCACCAAGACTTATCGTTCTGAGCTGTCCTATGATATAACCGCTGTTAGAATACGGGTGATTGAATTCTTTTATGCAATCGATTGCACGGGTATGTATAGAATAATATGAACTCGACACATCAGTGAAAGCACTGTGCCTTTGAGGAATATCTATCTTGTCGGTCCGTGTGGCTTCCAAATTAGCAGTCAACGCGTCCGAGAGTAATGTCTTCTGTGGTTCCATGTAGCGAAATTAGTAATTACTTGCGACTTATGTGCCAAACAAATACCCTTTTACAATGTTTATCAGAAATTCTTAAAATATGCATTACTTAGATATTACACAAATTGATGAAGACTAAAGTTAAACTCACAAAAATTAAAGTATTAAGACAACGTGAGATATCGCCCGGGGTTTTTGTTTTATCGTTTACAAGACCATGGGATTTTATTGCCGGACAAGTTGTAGGACTGAGTGGTAGTGAAACTGATGAAGCACGGTTATATTCTATTGCAAGTGGAGAAATGGATGATGAAGTTGATATATTGTACAATATAAATCCGGAAGGAAAATTAACACCCTGGCTCGCACAATTGAACACTGCTGATACCTTATGGGTAAGTGAGCCTTTCGGTTCTTTTAATGATAATGGAGAACCCGCATGGTGGATAGCATCAGGGACAGGTATTGCTCCATTTGTTTCAATGTTTCGTACCGGACTTTCAAAGAACAAGAAAATATTACATGGCAACAGAACCTTAAACGGCTTTTACTTTCATGAATTATTTGAACCTGAACTAAAAGAGAATTACATACGCTGTTGTTCGGGTGAAACGAGTGAGGATGTTTATCATGGTCGTATTACACAGTATCTTAGAGAACATTCCGGTTTACCGCTCAATGAAAAGTATTATCTTTGTGGCAGCGCCGAAATGGTGGTGGACGCAAGAGATATTCTTATTGAAAAAGGCATACCTTTTGATAATATCATTTCCGAAATTTATTTCTAAACATTATGTTAAACGCCAAAGAACCCCTCCTGGGTAAAACCAGGGATGAGTTGACTCAGCTATCTGTAGACCTGGGTCTTCCTTCATTTACCGGAGGACAGTTGGCTTACTGGTTATACAAAACTGATATTGATTCATTTGACCAAATGACTAATATCTCGAAAAAAACAAGAGTATTGCTTAACGAGAATTATGATCTGGGAATCAATAAACCAATATCCGTTAAAGAATCTGTGGATGGTACTAAAAAATATCTCTTTAATGCCGGTAACGCCAAATTTATAGAAACAGCCTATATTCCTGATGGTGACAGACACACTCTTTGTGTTTCATCACAAGTAGGCTGTAAGATGGGTTGTTTATTCTGCATGACAGGTAAACAAGGATTTCAGGGGCATTTAAGTGTCGGTGAAATATTGAATCAGGTAAGAAGCATATCCGAAAGATCTTCCATCACTAATGTGGTGTATATGGGTATGGGAGAGCCTTTCGATAATCCTCAGGCAGTGATGAAAAGTACTGCAATACTTACTGCTGAATATGGATTTGCAATAAGCGTTAGAAAAGTCACAGTAAGTACCATAGGTATTATACCTGCAATGAAAGATTTTCTTGAAACAAGCAAATGCAATATTGCAGTTAGTCTTCACACTCCTTTCGATGATGAAAGACGCAAACTTATGCCTGTTCAAAATGTATATCCTATAAAAGATGTTATTGAAACAGTTCAGCACTATGATCTTGGCAAGTATCGCAGGGTATCTTTTGAGTACATTATGTTTAAAGGAATAAATGATACAAGAAGACATGTTAATGAGTTAGCCCGGTTGCTTAATAAAGTAAACTGCCGAATCAACCTCATTAGATTTCACTCCATTCCCGGCACACCACTCGAAAGCAGTGATGAAGACACGATTCTTGATTTCCAGAAGGCGCTTAATGCTAAAGGAATAATTACTACTATCAGAGCCTCCAGGGGTCAGGATATTGATGCAGCTTGTGGGCTGTTATCAACAAAGGAATTAGTGAAACAAAAACAAGACATTTCAAGTACCATATAATGCAGGATCTTACCGTAGGGAAACCAACCAGTTTAATATTTCGCTTTGCTACACCTATGTTGATTGGTAATGTTTTCCAACAGGTTTATAATATCACTGACAGTATTATTGTAGGCAGGTTTCTGGGCAAAGAAGCACTGGCTGCTGTAGGAGCAAGTTTTCCATTGATCTTCTTACTTATTTCATTTGTAATTGGTATTGCTTCGGGCACCACAATAATTATCGCACAGTACTTTGGAGCTAAAAACACTGAAAAGGTGCTGAGGTCGATTGATACTCTTTATATTTTCCTCTTTTTTGCTTCTATCCTGATTATGGTAGTAGGTATTATGTTCAGTGCTTCTATATTCCGTTTGATTAAATTGCCTGAAAATCTAATACCATCAGCGGCTCTGTACTTGAATATTTATCTCACCGGATCAATTTTCTTCTTTGGATTTAATGGTACCAGCTCTATTTTAAGAGGACTTGGAGATAGTAAAACACCATTGTATTTCCTCATAATAGCAACCGTTGCCAATGTATTCTTTGATCTTCTGTTTATAGTAGTATTCAAATGGGGAATTGGAGGTGCAGCATGGGCAACAGTAATTGCACAGGCAGGAGCGTTTATAACCACTGTGTTATATCTTAACAAAACGCATCCTCTCATTAAACTCACTTGGCGTAAGTTGATATGGGATAAAGATATCTTCAAAGCAAGTGTTAGGATAGGATTACCAACAGGATTTCAACAAACATTCGTATCTATTGGCATGATAGCCTTGTTAAGAATAGTGAATGACTATGGAACAAATGTTATTGCTGCATACAGCGTTGCCGGAAGGATAGATGGTATTGCAGGACTTCCTGCAATGAACTTTGGACAGGCACTATCTTCTTATGTTGGACAAAATATAGGTGCCCGTAAGATGCATCGTGTAAAAGAAGGTCTTGTTGCAACCTTAAGTATGTCAAGCTTGATTGCAGTAGCAACTTCAATTATAATAATTGTATTCAGACATGAGTTGATGACCCTTTTTATCAATGATCCGGTAGTAGTTAAATTGGGTGGTGAATACCTGCTAATTGTGGCTTCTTTTTATATCTTCTTTTCAACAATGTTCGTTGTTGGAGGTGTGATGAGAGGTGCCGGTGATACTTTAATACCAATGTTTATTACACTCTTTTCATTGTGGTTGATAAGAATTCCACTTGCTGCAATTCTTTCCAAATACCTGGGTGTTAACGGTATTTGGTGGGCGATACCAATAGCATGGTTTATGGGTATGACGTTATCCTATTTCTATTACCGAACCGGTATATGGAAAAAGAAGTCACTTATTAAAGATCCCGAAATCATTGTAAGTGAAGATATAATTTGATTAAGTTGCGGATTATTTGCTACACTTTGAAGGCTATTAATTCGTCATTTTTAAATTGTGTTTTTTACTGAACGAAGAATTTTTCTAATTCTATACGCTTTATTATCAGAGACTTCTTTCAACTCTTTACTCTTCATTGAATATACTTATTCCCATATTGGAGGAGTGGAATAAAATTTGCAATGCATTCTTCAAGACTAAATAAATAAAACAAATTTACCTACTATGAAAAAAATAAACATTGTGGTAATGACCACACTTGCAATTCTTACATCAATATTCGTCATTTCGTGCGATAAGAAAAATGACAATGACACAAACAACAGCGGGAAAGCCAAAATTGATCTTATGCTCACCGATGCACCCGCACAATACGATGCTGTTTTAATTGATATTCAGGAAGTGCAACTACACTCAGAAAATCAAGGATGGGTATCTGTACCTTTAGCTAACCCGGGCGTTTATAACTTACTTGACTTTAGTAATGGTATTGACACTTTACTAGGTTCATGCGAAATGGAAGCAGGCACTATTTCACAGGTGCGTTTAATTCTTGGAAACAACAACTCAATTCTGGTTGATGGTGTTGCCTTCCCATTAACAATTCCATCAGGTTCAACATCTGGTCTCAAGTTTAATGTTCATCAGGAAATAGTTGCCGGGTATAATTATCGCTTCTGGATTGATTTTGATGCTGCTCATTCAATTCATAGAACCGGCAATGGTAAATATATGTTAAAACCTGTAATCAGGATGTTTGCTGAGTTATCAAGCGGATCAGTTGAAGGTTATGTTCTTCCATCAGCTGCTTTGCCACTCGTGTCATTATACAATGCTACCGACACCCTAATGGCAATACCCGATTCAACAGGATATTATAAAATTCGCGGTGTTGCTGCAGGAACATACAGTGTTGATTTTATCTCACAACTGGATACACTTCCTTATGCAACTCAAACCTTACTGAATATTCAGGTTGTAAATGGTGAAACTAACCAACTCGATACAATAACTCTTATACTCCCTTAATAACTCCCTTGATTATTCAACAAAATGGGATATCCTGATAAAGGAATCCCATTTTTTTTGTTTCTTACTTACTAGATTACAAGCTATTGTCTCTTTTTTTTTGTATATTTGAGTACTAGTATGTAAGCATATATATTATTTACTTTTCGTTCTCGTACTGCTCATTCTATTTCTAAAACTGAGTTTCAACAATAGAGAATGATATGATGAATAGCCAAAAGTATCCTGCATATCCTAAGGTTAGCCATCTTAAATTAATAAATCAATCTTCACTTGGCATTTGTCTTGGAGCTTCAACAATCTCTATTGTAAGAATTGAAGCGATTCAAGATTATTTGGCTGTGACTCAAGTAGTAAACCTAAACTCTCAAGGTTCAACTTATAAAGTTCTTAATGAAGCCTTAAGTGAAATTGATGAAGAAATACCTGCTGTAGTTACAGGCAGAAAATTCCGCAATAGAGTAAAACTTACCAGCATCTCTGAATCAGAAGCTACTGAAACGGCTCTTGAACTTTACAAAACTGTTAATAATAGTGACATTGCTGCAGTTGCAAGTCTGGGGGCTGAAACCTTTGTTGTTTATGAGTTAAATAAGGAAGGCAAAATCAGGAAATTAATATCCAAGAACCAATGTGCTTCAGGAACCGGTGAGTTCTATATGCAACAAATTGGAAGGATGAACCTTGATGTTGATGAGGCAGTTAGGATATCATCCAATTCTAACCCCTTTAAAGTCTCCGGCAGGTGCTCGGTATTCTGCAAATCCGATTGCACACATGCTCTAAATAAAGGAATACCAAAAGATGAAGTTACTGCCGGTTTATCATTAATGATTGCCGAAAAAGCCGAAGAATTGCTTAAGCGGTCCCACAGAGGTTCCTTTATGGTTGTTGGTGGTGTTACTCAAAATTCAACTGTTATAAGTTTCCTTAAGCAGAAATTTGAAAATATTATTATTCCTGATGAAGCTTCCTACTTCGAGGCATTGGGTGCAGCGTTTTATGGTCTATTGCACAACGTTTCAACACTATTGCCAACAGAAGACATATTTATTGAATCCAGTAGCATCTTCACTTTTCACAAACCTCTTTCCCAATTTATTGATAAGGTAACTTTTTATTCTGATAAAGAGTTAAGTACTAGTACTGGTAATGAGTGTATCCTCGGTCTTGATGTTGGATCAACCACAACAAAAGCAGTCATTATAAGGAACGATGATTGTAAAATCATTGCCAGTGAATATTTATATACTCATGGCAACCCTGTAAAGGCATCAAAACTTGTTTATGAGTCCTTAGTTCGCCAGATTAATGGCCCAATAGATATTATAGGATTGGGAGTAACAGGTTCTGGTCGTCATATAACAGCATTGCATTCAGGCACAAAGGCTATTATCAATGAGATATCAGCACATGCAAAAGCTTCAGTTTTCTTTGACCCCGAGGTTGATACAATCTTTGAGATTGGCGGACAGGATGCAAAATATACCTATGTAAAAAACCGGGTGCCTATAGATTATGCAATGAATGAAGCATGCTCAGCAGGTACAGGATCTTTTATTGAAGAAGCAGCCTGGGAATCTCTTAAGGTTAGTTTGTATGATGTTGAAGCAGCGGCATTCAGGTCTTCTGCGCCTCTTAACTTTCGAGATCAATGCGCTGCTTTAATTGGTTCTGATATAAAATCTGCACTTCAGGAAAACTATTCACACGACGATATACTTGCCGGTATTGTTTACTCAATTTGCTTAAACTATATCAACAGGGTTAAAGGGAAACGCCCAATAGGAAAGAAGATATTTATGCAGGGCGGTGTGTGCTATAACAAGGCAATTCCTGTTGCAATGGCAGCTATTACCGGAAAACCGGTTATTGTACCTCCAATGCCCGGACTGATGGGGGCTTTTGGTACTGCTCTTAAAGTGAAAGAAGATCTGGAAAAAGGTATGATTACGAAGTCACATTTTGACTTGAATGAGCTGATACAACGTGAATTTATTACTGGCAAATCATTCATTTGCAAAGACAAGCAAAACGGATGTGATAGGAAATGTGAAATTAATACATTCAAAATCAATGACAAAATAATCCCTTTTGGTGGTGCATGCAATAAATATTACGACTCATTCACTTTTACTGAGAACAACTGGCATAAAAATGATTTTATTAGTTGGCGCAATGAAATGATCTTCAATTCAGATGAATCTTTTCTGCCGGCAAACTCCCCTACCATAGGCTTTAATCAAACTTTTACATTAAACCGCTTATTCCCATTATATCAATCTTTCTTTACTGCTTTAGGCTTTAGAGTGATTCTTCCTGAAAAAATTGACAAGGCAGGTTTTGAGAATCAATATTCTTCTTTTTGTTACCCTGTGGAACTCGCACATGGACTGTATTCTGAACTCATTAACAGGAAACCTGATTTTATCTTCATGCCTGAAATTTATGAGATGCATGTTGAAGGTTGTGAAATGGATCCAAAGGATACTTCTGCCACTTGTGTCTTTATTAGTAAAGAAATAAATTACCTGATGCAGGCTTTTGATTATGATGAAAATAAGATTATTCACCCATATCTAAACTTCGCTAAAGGGTATTCTTCCCAGGAAAAGGTATTTATAAATGTTGCGTATTCACTAAGAATTTATGACAGAAGGAAGATAAAGAAAGCATTCCGGGAAGCAGTGGCAAAACAATTAAGAATTGAGGGTGAGTTACTTAAGTTTGGCACAACATTATTAAGTGAGTGTGAGCAATATCCTGACTCGTCTATTATTGTTATTGTTGGTAGAGACTACAACGCATTCTCAGATTTTGCCAACAAAGGAATTCCACAAAAATTTGCTTCATTAGGGTATAAGGTTATTCCATTTGACATACTCGACTGTTCAAGTGAAACATTAGTGAGTTATCAATCATGGGAAGCCGGTAAACGAATACTGAGAGTTGCCCAGTTAATAAAAAATCATCCTCAACTCTTTCCGGTTTATATCAGCAATTTCTCATGTGGACCAGATTCATTCATTATACCGATTTTCCGCAATATCATGGGAAACAAGCCTTGTTTAACTCTTGAGCTTGATCAACACACTGCTGATGCTGGTATTAATACCAGAATTGATGCATTTCTTGATGTAATTATTAATCATCGAAGTTCAGTTCAATCACCAGTTACCTCAAAAAACAATTTCAAGGCAGCACAAATTGCCAGGATTGATAACAAAACAGTATATGTTGATTCAGAGAATCAAATTCTGGATTTGAAAGATAAAAATGTGCAATTAGTAATTCCCTGTATTGGAGACATGGTAGCTGCTCTTTTTGCTGCCAGTCTGAGGAGCCTGGGTTATAATGCTGTAGCATTACCTGAAATGGAACCTGAAATACTTGAGTGGGGACAAAAATACACTTCAGGTAAAGAGTGTCTGCCTATTATTTTACTGGCAGGTTCTTTAATGAATTATGTAGAAAAGAAACGACTTAATGGAGAACGATTGGCTTTCTTTAATATTGGAGGGGCAAGTGCTTGCCGAATTGCTCAGTATCCTGTTTTTTTAGCCAATATAATTAAGAATGAAGAAATTAAGAATGTTGCACTCTTTACACTTATCAATCAGGAGGGTTATATTGGCCTTCCCGGTGCTTTCTTAAAACGGTCAATAGAAGCTATTACCCTTAATGATGTGCTTGAAGATGTGCGTTCAGGTATCCTTGCTAATGCTGTAGATCCTGAAGCAGGATTAAAGTTTTTTTATGAGCAGTTTAATATTCTAATTGACTCATTCAGCAATGATTATTCCAATCTGTTTAAAAATCTGGATTTGTTTAGCAGGAGAATAGCTAAAAATGTTCCATATCACACACATATTTCAAAGTCTAAGTATATCGCTTTAACAGGAGAAATATTTATCCGGCATAATCAGTTCGCCCATAAAAAGCTCAATCATTACTTTGGCAGGAAAGGGTTTATAGTTAAAGATGCATATATCTCGGAATGGGTCAAATATCTTGATTATGCATGGCGTAAAGGGGTTGATCGTCCCGAGTTAAATTATATTGAGGGTATGCACAGACGTATTCGTGAACAGTATATAACTTATATTGAAAACAAGATTCAGAAAATACTTTCCTTAACCGGTTATCTTAAACCTCACAAAACAAGGGTGATAAACACAATAAAGCATAGCCTGCATGTATTACCACTTGAATCAACCGGCGAACCGGCATTAACATTTGGTACTGCAATGTCTGAAGGATATGAACAATACTGTGGTATTATAAATGTTGGTCCTTTTGGATGTTTGCAAACAAGAGTGGCAGAAGCAATATGTTCACCAAACATGACTTTGGGTAAAAAGAGAGAAGTAAAAGAGAACCTGAATTTGGATTATGATATACCCGAAAAACTCAATGAAGACACTGAGATACCTTTCCTAACAATTGAATGTGATGGTAAAGGTTATCCACAAATCATTGAATCAAAACTTGAAACCTTTCTTGTACAGATTAACAGGGTTGCAAATAATTTAAGTGTTGATCATTGAATGGGGTTATCAAATCGGTAATGATACCATAAACACATATACTCCTTTAAAGTGAGTGCATTATAAAGTGTTCGCTTCTTGTATTTCTTGGTTATTTCTGTATTATTCCTCAGGTAGTTATCGCCCTCATATAATTGAAAAAGAAAACCTCTTTGAATGGCTATTAAATCGGTATACCGTTCAACTTTCTTTGCATACTTACCTGAACTTATATATCTGATTGAGAAGATCAGACTTTGTAAATTATTCATTAAATGATATGTATATACATGTGCAAATTCATGACCAAACCATCCTACTTTAGCATTAAATGGAATCTGCAACATACTAAGACCTCTCTCCTCGCCCTTATTATTATTGATCAATAAAATAAACTTTCTATTAGTTCTCTTCCTGAATAAATTCATTACGTCGGGTCTTGCATTAACAGTGCCGATAATATTCCTGTATTTAAAGACCAATCTATATTCAGACAGCTCAGGATAATATGCCAGCGCGCATAACACTGCTTCCTTAATCTCATCGGGAATAATATATTTATCATCTCTAACTGCAAACCCGCCCTTACATTTATCCATGATCAGAGTTGACGTTGTACTTTCTTTATAAGCCGAATCGAACATCTCTTTTAAGACCAGTGAATCACCGGTATAAGTATTATCACACTCAACTGCTTTTATCACAGCATTTTGTGAATAGCAAATATTCATTATTAAATAAAATGAAACGAATATGCAGCATCTCATAATCGGTAGGAGCTTACCAATGACACTATAATTAACAATAAACAGAAAAAAACAGCGCCACAAAAGTGGCACTGTCTTCATTCACATTAAGCTGTTATAGTTAAACGAGTTATCTCTAGTTCTTTACTACTTTCTTACTGATTTCTGAACCGTCTTTAAACTGTAACCTTAGAAGATAAATACCCGGCTGTAGATTTTCAAAATCCAAATCTACCTTGTTAAGTCCTTCATTACTTGTTACAGACTTCTCCAGTACTATTTTTCCTGAATATGCTATTAGACTCACTTTTACGTTACTTCTTTCGCTCTGTTTGAAAATAATTCTTGCATTTTCATTTACAGGATTAGGATAAATTTTTACATCCGATGTCATAGCAATACCTTCTGATTCTCCAAGAATGCTGTTTCCATTGAAAGTCATCACAATAGCTGCCTGACTTTGTTGTGCAGAAAGGGTTACCAATTGGTACTCGCTATAAATTCCCGACAGTTCAGGCTTAATATAGTATGTTCCAAATGCCAGGTTTGAAAAACTAAAAGCCCCCTGATCATTCACTTGAGTGAAATCAAGAATATTATGATCAGCGTCAGTCAGGTAAACAACTATTTTTGCTAGGAACCCGTCCCTTAATCCGGCAAGATTGATTTGTCCAGATATAATACCTTGTCCCAAAGGAGCACTTCCCTGAGAATTCTGTAGTACAATATTTACCGGATTCGGTGTAACGTTGGCTACAACATCAGTTGCTTCCTGCCAGAAAATTGTGCTTTCATAGTAAGTTGGCAAATATGTACTTCCATCAGTTGGTATAGCCATAACTTTATAAGTTCCGTTAGGTACCATAGAGAAAACATATATTCCTGATTGATCAACAGGGGTCATTTCAAAATAGGGGTACCATGTAGTATCCGATTCATCAGAGAAAATCATAACAAACCCACTGCTCATAGGGAAGTTATCTTCAAATATCTGTCCGTAAACCTGGTTAAAGGCAATAGTGTCACCAACAACCACATTAGCAGAGGAATAGGCAGTACATCCTAGCTGTGAAATTGTCCTTAAGGTAACAAAGTAAATACCAGGAGCATTGTAATTATGGGTCACTATACTTCCATAATCGATGTTATTGTCGCCAAAATCCCAATAATAATCATTGGAAGGATTTTCATTTTGAAACCCATGGAATTGAACAGAGGTACCTGCCGCTGTGTAAGTGAAATAGTTCGAGCATTCTTGTATTGTATCATTAATGGTAATCGTATTGCACCATGTGCTCTGACAATCAGCACCACTTATTGTGAGGCAAACATAGTAACTTCCAGCACTTTCATAAAAATGTTGCGGACTTTGCTCTGTGCTTGTAAATCCGTCACCAAATGTCCAATACCAGTTGTCAATATTGCCATATGAAAGATCAATAAACTGTATTACCATTGAAGTACCGGGCCCTGCAGGATAGGAAGTGAACTGTGAAACACATTGCGAGGATTGCCCAACATAAACTGTTACACAAGCCATATCAGTACAAGAAGAGTCGGGACTAGCTATTGAAAGGCAAACATTATAGATTCCAGGTTCATTATAAACATGAGTAGGATTTTGAAGGTAAGAGAATGCCCCATCTCCAAAGTCCCAAGACCAGGAACTCATATTCCCGACTGAAATATCCTGAAAATTAATTGACAAACTGTTTGAACTATCGGCAACGGTATAAAAAGAAGCCGAGCAATTTATAATGGTATCATGCTCTACATAAAGATCTTCCACTACATAGTCGGTACAGCTTGAATCCTGACTGGTGATAGAAAGTAATACTTCATAAAGACCTGCACTTGCATAAGTCTTTACCGGGTTTTGTTCCCACGACTGCGTACCATCGCCAAATGACCAGTAATACGTCATTCCATCGCTCTGTGTTGAATTATTAATAAACTGATACGTATTTGGACCGATATGGTAGTACATAAAGCTTGCCTGGCAACCCATGTCTTCACAGATCTGAAAATTAACTGTAAAGTAGTTGGGCAGGTTAATTCCGATGTCAAAATTTTCTGTCTGTATCTGGTTATCGCAGATTTCAGTTTCAACACCAAGATAACCTGCTGTCCCAATTACGGTATCGTTAAAAGTGTACCACCCGTTTGCATTGGTGTAAACGTCTCTTTCGTAAGAAGTAAATACACTATCCACTAAATAAACCGTGATCTTTACCATATGGCCTTCAACGGCCAAATTGCTTCCCTGTACTGTAACATATCCATTTACATTTACAGGCATAGCCGGGTACTGAGCAAAAGATGCCAGTGTGATCAGACTGATGATTAAGGTGAGTAATCGTTTCATGTTGTTTTAGTTAAAAGTTGTTTTGTGAGTATTAATATTTAAATCCCACTGCTACTCTTATGGAGGCCCCCACTGGTGAAGAGGAATTATCTGATTTTTCGTATACTGAATTGAAATAATAGGAAATTCGCGGTTCAAGCTCTAACCGATAATTCCTGAAAAGGCTTTTACCAATACATAATCCTGCATTAAGCTGCCAATTGGTGCGGACTCTGTCAGGAGTAATCCGGTTTATTTGAATAAGTCGGTTCATACCTGTTTCATATTTATATTCAACAGGTTTCTTTGATAGAAGAATGGAAAGGATAGGCTCAAAGCGCAGTCCAATTGAATAATTTTCTTTCTTTATCAATTCATATCCAAGTGTTAGTGGCAATTGCATGTAAATAAAGTTTCTGTACACACGTTGATATTTAGTACTAACTAATGTATCGTAAACTACTTCCTCAGAAGTATGTAAGGTGTGCTGCATTGAAAATTTAGAAGGATTCCAATCAAAAGTCACTGAATCCAAATGCTGGTAATTACCCAGATATTCATTGTATTCCACCCCATACTCATAATATCCCTTGGTAACTGACAATCCAATTCCGGTACCTATTACATATCTGTCGTTGAATAAATTTGTTTGCCACTGTATTCCAATATTATGAATCAATTTTCCATTCTCAATCACATTATAAAGCAACTCGGGCCTGTAATAGATTAATAGCTTATTATTGCCTTTTACCTCAAAAACTGGTGCACACATCCCTTTCCTTTTAGTATCAGGGTTAGATTTGATTTCTTCATTTGCGAAAGATACACCCTTTGAATCATCAATAATGTTAGCATTGTCCTTATACTGCAATATATTAACTATTTTCTCTATACTCTCATCATTTCTAATAACCAACCATTCAGGTTCTGTTTTATCAACTACAACAGAATGATTTGGGCTCTTTACCACACTCCCATCTACAGAACTCATTGACTTCTTGGTAATTTCAGATTCTTTTCCCTTTATTACTTTATAATGATTTGTGCTTTTTTGATTTGATGTATTATCTGAAGCTACCTTGATAATATTCTTATTGCCTTCCTTTAAATGACTTACTGCACTATCTGTATTCAAATGATTAAAAAGAATGAAACCGGTGACTGATAACAACAAGAAAGAAGCAATTAAAATAATCAGGGTTCTATTATTAATACCAGAGGAAGGAGCAGGTATTTCCATAAGAAACTTCTTTTTAGATGTTTCCGGCACTTCTGGTTGGTAATTATCAAGGCTTTCTCTCAACCAGCTATCTAACTTATCCTCTTTCATCGCTGTGCCTCCTCAGTTTTTAACATTACAATCTTCTTCTTTAAAAAATCCCTTGCTTTAGATAATTGTGATTTAGAAGTGTTCTCACTAATATTTAATTCAGATGCAATCTGCTTATGTGTCATTCGTTCAAATACATAAAGATTAAGTACAGTACGATATCCGGTCGGCAGGCTTCTGATCATGTTAATCACATCTTCTGGTTTGATATCAGGAGCATTTTCAACAGAGATCTCGTCTTGATCAATGAAAGAGTCATTACCATTAGGAAGGGATTCAAAGCGCATAAAATTCATTCTTCGGCGGATAAAAGAAAGGCATTGATTAACGGTTATTCTTCTCATCCAAGCTTCAAAAGCTCCTTCAAACTCCGGTTTAAAATCCTTAACTCCCTTCAATATCTTTAACAGTGATTCATGAAGCATATCCTCCGCTTCTTCCTTGCTATTGCAGTATCTCATTGCAACTCCCAAAAGAACAGGCGAATAAGTATCATACAATTCTTCCATAGCTTTTCTTTCACCATTGCGGATACGGGTAATTAATGATTCTTCCAGCTTAATCATATATCCTGATAACTCCAATTTTGTGAAAGGTTGCCTGTGGAAAAAGAAATAAATTTAGTAAATATTAAAGAAGTAACTTAAAGATTATGGATGCAAGTTGTGAGAAAATAAGCATTTATTGAATAAAAAAAGGAAGTAATTATACTATGCTATATCCTTAAAAATTGACACAGGTTGTTTTCTATAATTATAGATTTTTGATTGGCAAGGAAAGAACTTGTATTGAAGCTGGTTTAAAGTTGTATTTTATACGATTTTCAACCGTTATTTATACGTACTTCATACGTGTGTACACGTATGAAATACGTATGAAATACGTATAAAATACGCATGATATACTACTTCATCCCGAATTCTGACCAAACTTGTAATAACTATCTTGTTTACCCTTCCATATTTTAAAATATACTTTCGAAGATGAAATCCCTGCTTAAAATCTTCATATAATACCGACAATTATCTTAGAAGACTAATCATAAAAAAGGCTGTCCTTTTTTAGACAGCCTTTTTCTTCCCGTTTAAATAAATCAATCAACAATTACTTATTATCATCTTTATCCATGTCATCCATCATTTTCATATGGGATTTAGTGGTATCCGACTTTTTCCATTCATTATGCATCTGATCCTGAGATTTTGCTTTATCGATTTTATTTTCATCTAAATTTTCATCTTTCATCTTTGATTCACCCATCATTCCCTTATTCTTCGATTGCATTTCTGCCATTTCAGCCCATGGGTTTTTATCAGAATTCCACATCTCAGTTTTGATCTTTAAAGAACCATCGGGTTGTTTTTCCCAAATTGTTATATATTTCCCTTCATCACTTTGGGCCATTTCAGCGCCATCTTTCTTCATTGACATCTTATATGTGCCAATCTCAGTTACCATTTTACCATTAGTCTCTACAGAAACAGTTTGGAAATTCATATCCTGAACTTTCCATCCCGACTTTTGCATCTGATCCATTGAATTTTTAATAGCTTCTTTACCTTTTACCATTTTTTCATAGGCTGGTAATGAGACAGCATCCTCTGCATAATAAGCAAGATTTTTTTCATTGTTACCTGAAATCATGGCTTGAGCCATTTCTTTATTGATCTTTTCAATTTTCTGTTTTACATCAGGTTTAACCTGTGCCATAGCTGTGATACCAAAAACTATCAGAAATGATAGAATTGACGCTTTAAGATTTAGTTTTTTCATATTGTCTAAGTTTTAAGTGAGTAGTAGAACTTCTATCAGTTATTTGAAATACTAACAAGAATCATTTTATAATGATTTAAAGAAGTATAGATTAATTCTTTAGCTACCCAATTAAGAATAAATTTGGAAAATGTTTATATAATAGTTATTTTTGTTCCCTAACACTAGGATTGCAAAGCAATCACTTTAAATTATGTGCCGGGAAGCTTATAATAAAGTGATTAATTTTTTAATAGAACTTAATAAGTAAAGGGGAATTCTTATGAAAGGAATGGTTTATAGAGATGGTAAGTTTATCAGCGTATTAGCTGATATTGAAACCGAAAGTCTTTATGCAGAACTTCCACGTAACAAAAAAATACGTGAAGAAAAAGAAAAAAAGAAAGCTGCCGCTAAAAAGAAAAAAAGTAAGATTAAATAATCTGGCTATGTGCCTGCTTAATTAATCGGTAGCTTTCTCCTTAATTCTCTTCATTTTAATTGCATTAATCTACTTCATCATTTCGTGTTGGAATGATGAGCAGTGGAATCTTTGAATTTTTCATAACCTTCTCGGTAACACTACCCATAACTATTTTCTCAAGCCATCTTCTGCTGTGAGTACCCAATACTATTATATCAGCATTAAGTAATTTGCCTGTCTCAATGATATTGTCAGCAAAATCACCTTCCTTTACCATTGTACGAATATTATTATCGCCTAAATGGTTACGTGTTTTTTCAAGATAACTATATGCCGCTTCTTTCAGATTTTTAATTTGATTGCTTTCAACAGTTTCATCAGTAGTGAACCCTGTAAAACCCATTATAGGTGAATAGACTCGGGTTGAATAATATACTTCATTTGAAATAACATGCAGTAATGTTACTTGTGCTTCAAGTGCTTTACCAAGTTCGTATCCTGTTTCAGCTATTATTTGAGCGGTTGGATCATAATCTAACGCTATCAGTATGTTTTTCATCTTTTAAGTTCTATGAATAAAGTTAATTGCGAAGAATAATTATCTTACAAATCGTTCTCATCACCTCCCAGGCTGTAGTAGTTATTTTCCTCATCTTCGTTACCAATTTCTTCCATATCATCATCCAATTCAGATCCCGGAACATCTAAATCACCTAATGCTAAATCCTCAGTAAATTCATCAGTCGCTCTCTCTGTTGGTTCAATTGGTTCAAAAGGGTTTTCGATATCTATATTCTTTTCTTCATCATACTTTGAATAAATATCCTCTGATGGCGGATTGGATGGATATCCCGGCAATTCTTCATCCCTTTTCTTGATTTTATCCTTGTTTTTTGTCATATCCTTAAACTTAAAAAGTTACTGATCACACAAGTATAACAAACAAGAAAATGAAAAAGACTAAACCTTTTCAAGTCTAGGCTTTTTTTGAACTTTGCCAGAGAACAACTCCTCCAACCACCATTATTACCACACCAACAATAGGTGACCAATTCACATTTTCTTTCTTATTGGCCGTAACTTTCACATTGCCTACATCCAAAACATCCTTTTTATGGAAATAGGAAAATGAAGTGTAAATAGTGAGAAGAAGTCCAACTATTAGTAAAACTATACCTGTTGTTTTCATAGAATTTGATGTTTATTTCTATTTTTGTAAATAATCTTTAAAAGTATACCCATCAGGAACCGTTTGCATTACACTCTTAATTATTATATTTACATAATATAACTGCAAAGTCATGAAAACAACTCCCGAAATCCTTTTTAATGAACTTAGGCAATTCTGTATTGATCATGCCGATGAGGCACTTGTTAAGAAATATAGCAGATATTTCAAAGAAGAATATAATGCCTGGGGAGTAGCCCAATCATTTGTGGATGCAAAAAAAGAGGAATTAAAGAATAGGGGAATTCTAACTTTCGATTTAATCTTTGATACTGCCCCTCTGTTAATGGAAAGTGGTAAGTATGAAGAAACGTCTTTCGTTTTAAGTATGCTGACTCTTCTTTCAAAGGAATTCGACAGATCAGTATTCAGCAGAATTGAACATCTTTTTTCTATTGGCATAAGAAATTGGGCACATGCAGATTATTTCGGAATGTTTATGCTTCCAATGTTTTTAAAAAAGAAGATAGTTACTAAAGAAGATTTTATTCCGTGGATTACTTCAGAGTATAAATTTCAAAGGAGATGTGTTCCGGTTACATTTATAAAATTACTGAAAGAAGTTTCGGTTGAAGATCTATTGAAAATAATTGATCCATTAATGAAAGATACTGAGCGTGAAGTACACCAAGGTGTTGGTTGGTTTTTGCGTGAAGCATGGAAATTACATCCTGAAGTAATTGAAGCTTACTTACTGAAGTATAGAGATACAGCTCCAAGACTTATTTTCCAATATGCTTGTGAAAAGATGACACCTGAAAATAAATTGCGATTCAGGAAAGTTAAAGTCAAATAGGTTTACTCGTTCAAAAAAGTAATAGTCAAGTAGTACTATTCGTATTTATATTCAAGTCTGTAGTGCTGACCACCCTGATATAATGAAGGTTCCATTATTATCTCAGCAGTAAGTGGTTCACCTGTTTCAGTAAATGTACGTTCAATGTAACTTAAACGCTGTCCATTTTGATCGGCTTCTTCCTGAATGGTATTATTACCGACATCATCGTATTCAAGCCGGGTAATTTTCTTTCCTCTTACAGTTTCTTCCTCAAAAAGCACTGGTTTCCCATTATCAGAATATGAAATGACTGTTCGTGCAATTAGCTGATTTTTCGAATTATACTTCTTTTCGGTAGTCATCCGTCCTTTTTCATCATAGAAAGAAACAGTCTCCTCTGCAATTCCATCCTTATAATATTTTTCACTTGTAGACGATAAGAGTCCATTGTCATCATAATCAAACAACTTTTCTCTTTCGATATCGCCAAACATACTGTATTGCACTTCACTTACGATTTTGTCATCCTCATATTTCCACTCCTCCTTCTCTCCTTCTTCGCCATCACTATCTACAACATGTTTCAGGATAAGGTTTTTCCCATCATATACATAGGTAGTAACATCTGTTTCGCCTTCCAGATAATGGTGTGTTTCACTTACTACTCTGCCATGTTCGTCAAAAGTCCTTACAGTACGTTCAGAAAGTTCGCCTTCAAGTTCTAAACTTTCTTCAACAGTTCGTCCGTCAACTACCTGATAAATCTGATGCTCATCGAGCTCTCCTTCAGCAGTATAACTCTTTCTCTCCGTTTCATTCCCTTTCTCATCATAGAAAATTTCATTGAGAATTGTACCTTCATCCTCGCCATCTTGTGCGCCTAGCAGATTATGACGGGTAATTATTATTTTCCTGAATGCTGACATAGTATCTCTTTTATCAAGTGCAAAATAAAGGAAATTTTAGAAACACAGCTCATTGGGATTTCCCTTTTATTAAATGGGACAAATTTTGCTATTTTTGGCAATTCAATTAAATTGTTTAATTCTTAGATACTTTCGAATGAAAACTAGATTTTTACTGGTGCTAGCCGGTATCTTTTTAATGGGACAAACAAATGCTCAACAGAAAATGAATTATCCTGAAGCAAAGAAGACAGCGGTAACTGATAATTACTTCGGAACGGTTATTGCCGATCCTTACAGGTGGCTTGAAGACGACAACTCAGATGAAACAGCTAAATGGGTAGAAGCAGAAAATGAAGTTACTGAAGCGTACCTTAGCAAGATTCCTTTCAGACAACAAATAAAGGACCGCCTGACTAAGTTATGGAACTATCCACGTTATGGAGTTCCATTTCATGAGGGTGAATATTATTTCTTTTTTAAGAATGATGGTATTCAAAACCAGAGTGTGCTTTATATTCAGAAATCTCTAAAAGATAAACCAAAAGTTTTTCTTGATCCTAATAAGCTTTCAGCAGATGGAACAGTTGCTCTCGGAAGCTATTCAGTATCAAAAGATGGTAAGTATTTTGCCTATTCAATTTCTAGTTCAGGCTCTGACTGGAACCAGATATATGTGATGGAAACAGCAACCGGCAAACAGTTAAACGATAAAATAGAATGGGTTAAATTTTCAGGGATATCATGGAAAAATGATGGCTTCTATTATAGTAGTTATGATAAACCTACCGGAGGAGGTGAGCTTTCATCAAAGAATGAATATCATAAAGTATATTATCACCAACTAGGCAGGCCGCAGAGTGAAGACCAGCTTATATATAGCAATAATGAATTCCCATTAAGGAATTATGGAGGTTATACAACAGAAGATGAGAACTATTTTATAATCAGTGAATCGGAAAGCACAAGCGGGAACTCATTATATATTAAGGACCTGAATAAAAAGGATGCACCTTTTGTAAAAGTAGCTGAAGGCTTTAAATATGAGTACAATGTTGTTCACAATGAAGGCAATGTGTTTTACATTCACACTAATGATGATGCACCACGTTACCGAATGATTGCCATATCACTCGACAAACCTGCAAAAGAAAACTGGAAGGTTATTATTCCTGAAAAGGAAGAAGTTTTACAGGAAGTACATGTAATAAGTGGCAAGTTTGTTGCACAATATATGAAAGATGCTACCAGCAAAGCGAATGTAGTAGATCTCACTGGTAAACTGCTTTATGAAATGAAGCTTCCCGGGATAGGAACCTTGACTGGTTTTAGTAGTAAAAAGGATCAAAACATTGGCTTTTATGCTTACACATCCTTCACTTTCCCATCAACAATTTATACCTATAATGCAAATTTAAACAAGTCGGAAGTGCTTTACAGCTCTGAACTTGACTTTGATAACAGCCCATACGTATCTGAGCAGATCTTTTATAAAAGCAAGGATGGCACCAGTATTCCAATGTTCATCGTACATAAAAAGGATATAAAACTCGATGGTAATAATCCGGTTTACCTTTATGGATATGGCGGATTCAACATTAGTCTAACACCCTCATTTAGTGTCAGCCGACTTGTATTTCTTGAAAACGGTGGCATTGTTGCAATAGCAAATCTTCGTGGTGGAGGTGAGTATGGCGAAGATTGGCATCAGGCAGGTACTAAACTACAAAAACAAAATGTCTTTGATGACTTCATTGCAGCTGCTGAATATTTAATTGAAAAGAAATATACCAGTGCTAAGAAGATTGCAATTGCCGGAGGATCAAATGGTGGCTTACTTGTTGGCGCTTGTATGACTCAGCGTCCAGAACTTTTTGGTGTTGCTCTTCCTGCTGTTGGGGTTATGGACATGCTTCGCTTTCACAAATTTACTATTGGATGGGCCTGGACAGGTGATTATGGATCGAGTGACAATGAAGAGGAATTCAAATATCTGCTTGGATATTCACCATTACACAACTTAAAGAAGGGAGTATGCTATCCGCCAACTTTAATCACCACAGCTGATCATGATGACCGTGTAGTGCCTGCACATTCATTTAAATTTGCAGCTACACTTCAGGAAGTGCAATCATGTAATAATCCTGCGCTAATAAGAATTGAAACTAAAGCAGGTCATGGAGCAGGGAAACCAATTTCAAAGATGATTGATGAAGCTACCGATATGTGGTCTTTTGTTATGTATAATTTAGGCATGAAACCTGCGTTATGATGCCGGTTAATGTTATTTGATATCTGAAGCCTCGTATTTTTGCGGGGCTTTTTTATACAACTAATTATGTTCGCAACCAACTCATTTAAACCGCACAAGACTTTCGCCTACATTTTATTTATACTGTTTATTGTTTCAATTGTTAAACCTGCATCTTGTCAGGGTCTAATCACAAACACCCAAAACAGTACTAGTGACAGTTTGACAGATGAGTTAAAAATACCGTCTAACCATGGTAGTTTTAACCCTGATAGTTTACAAAAAATCAACAGATCATTTCTTCTTACAATAAGCCGGTTAAATGACAGTATAAAAACTCTCATTAAACAATACGCTCAAAGTGAAAACAGAATTAAGCTATTAACTTCTGAATTAGAGGAGAAGAACCGTAATCTGGAGGAGCAACTGCGCATTCAAAGAGAGAAAGAGACTCTGTTCATGGAGAAAGAAAAACTTTATCAGGAAGCTATTAACAGCACTATGCTTGATAAAGTGAAGCTTGAAGGACAAATTGCAGCGCGTGATTCAAAACTTGATGGGAAAGAGCGTGAAATAAGTCTCCTTCAACAAAATATCAGTGATAAGGATAAAGATATCGTTTCACGCAATGGTGAAATAATGAAGGTAGTGTCAGATAAAGAAAGAGCTGACTTTACAATAGATACTTTGCGCAGAGCATTGTCAAACAAAGAAATACTGTTAATTAAAACAGGAGAACAATTAAAGTACTCTGAATTAAAAGTAAAAGATTGTGAATCAAGATATATCACAGTTACCAACAAGAAAAAGAAAACAAGAGTAGTACAGGGGTTTGCCATTAAAAATTACCGTACTCCTGATTTCATATTAGCTCCAAAAGATGTAAATAACCCTTCGGTTTATGTAATCAATAATAGAAATTCAAGCAATGTTGAATTTGATTATGTTACGGGTGCAACCTTTATGATCAAAGATTTGACTAAAGAAGGGAGTTCTCTTACCTATGACCTTGGCTTTTTCCTTGGGTTTGGTGGAAATAATTTGTTTAAAAACTTTTATATAGGTCCCAATATAAAACTCTTTGATGTGGTTCATCTTAATGCAGGAGCAAATATTGCTGAATATGAGGTACTAAAAGATGGGTTTAAGGTGGGTGATGTTTTAATACCGGGAACAGCAATTCCCACAAATAAAGCGTGGAAGATTAATGGATATGTCGGCTTTACGTTTGATCTTGAATTGATCACAATGATAGGAAAAAGGTGATTACTATAATTTTGTATCTTTATATATTGAAAGTCACATGTGGTTATATCATTGAAATAAATTAAAAGATGGTAGTTCTAATTTATGATTCCTTGTATGGCAATACAGCACAGATTGCCCACAAAATCGCTGAAACTGTCAGAATAATGGGCAATGAATTAATGGAGATGAGGCTTAATGAAACTAACAACCGATCAGTTAAAGACGCCAGCATCATCATTATTGGTTCTCCAACACAAGCATTCAATGCCAGTAAAGCCATGATTGAGTTCCTTGATAACCTGGATGCCGACAGTGTTAAAGATAAAAAGACAGTAGTTTTTGATACTCGGTTAATGCTGGAAAGTATTAACAGTAAATTCCTTCGTTGGCTGGTAAACAGAGGCGGTTATGCAACCTCACCTATGACTAAAAAGTTAAAGAAGAAGGGTGCAGTCATTTTAGGTGCTGAAGGATTTTTAGTAACAGATCGTGAAGGTCCGTTAGTTGAAGGTGAAATAGAACGGGCAGGTAAATGGATTAAATCCTTACTCCAGTAATCAGTATCAGCTTTAATTATCGCCACATAACCTTCTTTAATCCGGTAATTCTTAGTATTTACCTTTAACCTGTTGATAGGTCTTTCCATCAGGGAATACAGACGGAGCCGAATAGTTGGGGTTACTTAAAAACTCCTCATCAACCAGCGAATATAAGAAAGCTTTCAGACTACTTTTTTCAGAAGGGGTCAACCTGATACCTCCATAATTCACATGATGCATCAGGGGGCTAATGTAATCTGACATTATAACATGATCTGAGTAGAAGTTTATAACTTCATCTAAAGTTTTAAAGCGTCCATCATGCATATAAGGCCCATCAACTGCAATGTTTCTCAGGGTAGTAGCTTTATATGCACCAATATCATTTAAATCATTGGTAACTGAATATCTGTCATTACCTGGTGCAAATATGCTGTCTTTTCCATTATTATAAAAAAGATTGGTAGTAAACAAAGGATTTCCACTGCTGCCATGACAATGAAAACAATCAGCACCTTCCTCAGTAGTAAACAGTATAAAGCCTTCAAGTTCTTCTGTCGTAAGTTGCAGTTCTCCACGCATATACTTATCAAATCTTGAATTAGCTGAGATAAGTGTTCTCACAAACTGTGCAATAGCTCTTGAAATATTGACTGCAGTGATTTTTTTTGAACCAAAAGCTTTATAGAAGAGATCAGGATATCCGTCTATACTTTGCAATAATGCCACCGTTTTTGCTGTATCACCTGCAAGTTCAGCAGGGTGTTCTATTGTAGCAATTACAATGCTTTCAAGGTTTCCTGAATCATACTGTGAACCAACTGATCCATTCCAGGTATAACCATTTTGATTCCAAACTAAATTTATCAGAGGAAGTGCTGCATTTGTTGTTTGAATTCCAGATATACCTTGAGGTATTCCATAATGAAAAGAAGGATTGTCAAGACCAGGCCTAAAATTCTTTACCTGTACGTGACAACTTGAACAACTCATTAATGAATCACTTTCAGTTCGTCCTGATAATCTTCCATCATAGAAAAGGTATCGTCCCAGATTAATTCCCTCAATTGTCATTGGATTATTATCCGGAATATTAAGTTGAGTAGGGAAATAGCGGGGTATTGCAAGCTTATAAGGAGTTGCGCTCCATTTAGTCTCAACCGGATCTTTCTCTTTGCATCCTGCAAGGATTGATAACATCATCAAAATATTGATTAAGAGTGCAAGATGCTTTTTCATTGTGTTTATCTTCTCAGTATTTGGTTATTAGTAGTCTCATTATAGTTGCTCAATTATCCTTTATAATTCCGGTTCAACTGATGCATTTATGATACTCTCATATTCAATAATAGGTCAATACTGTTTTAACGTACAATTTTAACAATTAATTGGCTTAATTTTGCAATGGAATTAAATAAATTGAATTTAAACAGACGGGATAAAATGGAATTAAAGATTGGTGATAAAGTAAGATTTCTCAATGAAAAGGGAGGTGGAATAATAACAGCCTTATTAAGCACTTCGATGGTACAAGTAGCTATTGAAGAAGGATTTGAGGTGCCGGTGATGGTAAAAGATCTTATTAAGATTGAGCCAAATGGGGCGGCAGACAGGTTTTTTGACAGACCGGTTAATGTAAATATTAAATCGACTGACCAATCAGCAAAGAATGACCAGAGTGGGCAAAAAGGATATCAGAGACCACAGGATCAATCTGTTCAGGATGATTTAAATCAAGTTAACGAACCCGGACCAGTTACTCCAATATACAGACAATCGGGTGCCGGTTTAAGCGAAGGTATCTATGTAATTTTTGAACCTAACGATCAGAAATGGCTCGTAACCGGAAATATTGATATTGTACTGGTAAATAATACGTCATACGATGCAATTTATTCTTTCTTACTTGAAGATAGGAACAATACATTTTCCGGTGTGAATTATGATGTCATTTTGCCCTATTCAAAAATCCCCATTGAAACGATTACCCGCGAAGACCTTGAATCATGGTCTAGTGGAATCGTACAAGTACTTTTCTATACACAGGAAAGTCAGGAATTATTAGAGCCTTTAAATGCACACTTTAAAATAAAACCTGCTAAGTTCTTTAAAGATACGAGTTATCAGGAGTTCAAATTAACCGGCTCAAAAGCTATTGTCTTTAATCTGGGTGATCTTGCTGCACAAAAAATTCTAACAGGCAGTCCCATGGACAAACTGAATATTGACCCTGCTTCCCGACAAAAGATTGAGTCAATTACACCTTCGGCACTCATTGACAAACACAGGACAGGTCCGAGAGAAGCTGAAGTTGATCTTCATATTTCAGCTCTAAGAACTGATTATCCTACAATGCCACAAAATGAGATACTGATTTATCAGCTTAATTATTTCAGTGACATGCTTGAGAGTGCAATTGCTTATAATTATAACAGGGTTGTATTTATACACGGTATTGGTAATGGCACACTAAAATCATCTATCATTAGGAAACTAAGGGATTATGAAAACATTGAGTTACGTAAGGCAAATTTCGCCCAATATGGCAATGGAGCTGTTGAAATAATTATTCATTCGGATAATAGATAATTATAAATCGGAGGTTATTGCGCAAAGGGGTTTTACCTTTTGTTTGAAAGATTGAGTTACAATACCCTATTTCACCTTGTTAAATGAAATACCCAGGTAAAGTAATGGCTATAGTTAAAATTATGGTGTGATAATTGTGGTATCTTTGTACCAATAAAGTTCTTTGAAAAACGGATAATCAATGTGTTCTGTCGCCTGAAGATTTATATTTTCGGGAGGAAAGTCGGGGCAATAGAGGGCGCCATACTTCCTAACAGGAAGGTTCTACAACCGGTAGAAACAGAAAGTGCCACAGAAAACAACCGCCTAAGTGGAGTTACAGCTTCAACGGTAAGGGTGAAAATGTGGGGTAAGAGCCCACGTTATAGTCTGGTGACAGGCTATAAGGGTAAACCTTATGTATTGAAAGACCAAATATACCTGAAGGTTCTGAAAAGAATAAAGAGCTGCCCGCTCTTTCAGGGGGGTAGGTCGTTAGAATCCGGAGGCAACTCCGGAACCAGATAAATGACAGGAGTCTGTTGATTCCAACAGAAACAGAACCCCGCTTATAGCATTGAACGGTACCGTTTTTCATTATTTTTATTCAATTAAAGAGCGCAGCTGCAGAGTTTTTTCTGTTACTGCGCTTTTTTTAACTAAGAAACCAGAGTAAAGGACACTGACATTTAGTTAGCAACCAACGTGAAAGACAGAAACTTTTAGTGAGCAAAAACATTGAGCGAACTGCCCTAAGAGTAGAATTATTAACTTTGTACATTCTTATATTAAACCGGGAAAAACATGAAAAGTACTTTACTCACTATAACTATGATGACCTTCCTTCTCTTTCAGGGATGGAGTTCTTTAAAAGCACAAAATCAGATTCCGAATGCTGATTTTGAAAGCTGGAGTGGTGGGGTTCCTACTAATTGGGACACATCAAATGAAAATATCCTTGGCACCGACTTTACCTGTGTCACAAAGGAAATAACAGATCCTGAAAGTGGTATTTCAAGCTCAAAAGTGCAAACAGTAAGCCACAATATTCTTTTTGTAGGTGAAGTGACTATGCCGGGTATTCTCACCTTAGGAGATGTAGTTATTGATATTATTAATCAAACCGGAACTGTTACAGGGGGTGTGCCTGTTTCAGGTCAACCAAAATATCTGAGAGGGTATTATAAATACCAGCCTGCAAGCAATGATTCATGCATCATTGGTATTGGCCTCACAAGATGGAATGGTACTTCAACTGATACTATAGCTTACGCTTATAGCACTTTTGGTGGTGCTGTTACAGCCTGGCAAGAGTTTGCTGTTCCAATCGATTACATTACATGGACTCAACCTGATAGCATGAATATTATGATCATATCTTCGAATATTGAAGCAGGAACTGCTGTTGGTGGTAGCACATTATGGGTTGACAATCTATCACTTGAGTACAGTGGAGTTGCTGTTAACGACATAGGTTTGAATAAAGAACTTTTTGTTAATGCAACTGAAGATGGCAGCTCTCTTATTATCAATACACCTGGTTCTTTTGCCACAAAAATCGAGATTTATTCATTAAACGGCCATGTATTAAAGAGCTTAAGTGGAACAAAATCAGACAAATCATCTGTAAACATTACAGATCTGGCACATGGAATGTATATTGTGAGAGTCACACTGGCAAATGGCACAACAAGTGCTATAAAGTTCTCACATACAAACTAATTTCTATAAAATTCCCGACAGGTCAATTAAACTGTTTAATACTGCCGGTTGATAAAAATAACCAGCACATCTCAGGTTCCTTATAATAACACAGTAGAAGAACCGTTACTTTCCTGAGGATTTTCAATATGCTACTGTTGATAATTTATCCCTTTGAAGGGTTAATTTTCCGGCATATAAGCTTATTTTAGCCTCCGGTAAACTACTCCAGGCATGAAAAGAACGAAAGTTATTCTAATTATTGCAATACAATTACTTCTGTGCGTCAATATAAAAGCGCAGCAAACTGAAAATCAAGATCCGGCAATACCTAATGCACACGATCTTTACATAAAAAATCATTATAGTCCTGCGCGGTTTACTTATTCAAAATTGGTAAGTCCCGACGACCTTCTTTTAAAATATGATGCAGACAAGGATTTCTACTTATCTTCATCAGCAGCCGAACTTCAACATGGTGATGCAGCGACCTTGCTTGAAGAATTCCTGAAAAAGCATCCACAAAGCACAAGAACAAACCGTGCCTGGCTTCAACTTGGTCATCTCTATTTCAGAAATAACAGCTTTAAAAGTGCCCTTGATGCTTACAACAAAGTATCGACCGGTGATATGGACAAAGAAGAAAGAGCAGAATACACTTTTAAACGTGGATACTCTTATTTCAGAAGTGATGATATGGATAAAGCAGCAACTTATTTTGCTCAGATTAAAGATAAACAAACTAAGTACACAGGTCCTGCCAACTATTACTACGCTCATATTATGTATGCCAGTGGCAATTATGAGACTGCATTAAGGGATTTTCAGAAACTTAAGAATGATGAAACATTTAAATCAGTAGTTCCATATTACATTATTCAAATCTACTATGTGCAGGGCAAATACGATGAAATGCTTGCAATAGCTGAACCTTATTTAAAGAGCACCAAGAATAAACGTACCAACGAAATGCTGAGGCTAGTTGCCGATGTGCAATATAGAAGAGGTAATTTCAAAGAGGCCATTAGTTTGATGGAAGAATATGCAAAGACAGGAAGCAATAAAATGACACGTGAAGATCATTATATGCTTGCATTTGCTTACTATTCTACCGGCAATTATTCAAAAGCAATCCCTGAATTTCAATCTGTTGCCACTGACACTGATAGCTTAGCGCAAAATGCTTGGTATCATTTAGGTGACAGCTATATAAAGACAGGGCAGAAATCTTTTGCCGCCAATGCATTCAATTCAGCATGGAAAATTCCTATAAAAACATCTTTGGCTGAAGATGCTCTATTTAACTATGCAAAATTATCGGTAGAACTCTCCAATAATCCATACAACGAAGCAATCAAAGCCCTTCAACAGTACCTTCAGGAGTATCCCGATTCAAAAAGAAAAGATGAAGCCTACACTTACCTGGCAAATCTGTACCTTGTTACCAAGAATTATGATGATGCACTTGCTTCTCTTGAACTTATAAAACGGAGAAATCAGACTCAAAATTCAATTTATCAAAAGATTACCTACTTAAGAGCAATGGAATTATTCAATAATGAGGATTATTTCAATGCTGTTGGACTATTAAAAAAATCTCTCGAATCAAAAAATGATGCTCAGTTAAACCAAAGTGCTCTCTTCTGGTTAGGAGAATCATATTATCGTTTAGGACAGTTTGAAGTCGCCCGTAATTATTACCGAGATTTCATTGCTGTTGGAAAAGGGCATCCTTCGTATGATGCAGCATTTTACAACATTGCCTATTCATACTTTAAATTAAAAGATTACCCACAGGCACAAAAATCATTCAGTTCCTTTATTAATAGCGGTCCCAAAGACCCGAGGCTCTTAAATGATGCAAAGCTTAGAATGGGTGACTGCTATTTGATGATGAAACAGTATAAGGAAGCATCTAAATTATATGATCAGGTTGGTTCAAGCAGGGCTTCTGATGCAGATTATGCTTTATACCATGAATCAGTGATTACCGGAGTACTTGGTGATAATACGCAGAAGATAAGCTCATTACAAAAACTATTAAGTGATTACCCTAAATCACCTTATGCTGATGATGCACGCTTTGAACTCGGTAAAACATATTTGGCAATGAGGAGGAATAATGAAGCTCTTTCGGCATTTCAGCGTGTGATAAGTGACTATCCGAAAAGCAGTTTTGTCAGGGATGCCTTGCTTAATACCGGATTAATCTATTATAATACAGATCGTGATCAGCAAGCTCTTGAAACTCTTAAGAAGGTTGTTGCTGATTATCCATCTACTTCAGCTTCCCGTGAAGCGTTGGCAGTTATCAGAAACATTTATGTTGATCTTAATAAGGTTGATGAGTATGTTGATTACACGTCTGATGTCCCATTTGCTGATGTAACGAAATCAGAACAGGACTCACTAATGTTTGTAGCATCAGAAACAAGGTACATGAGTGGCGACTGTGAAAAAGCATTACCTGGTTTTATCTCTTATCTGAAGAAGTTTCCTGATGGTGGTTTCTTCTTAAACGCAAACTACTATAAGGCTGATTGTGAAACTCGCACAGGTAAGTTACAAGATGCATTGAAGAGTTATGAAGAAATACTTTCGCGTCCTAAAAATAGCTATACAGAAAATGCCGCTTTAAAAGCATCAGCAATTTTATATAACATGAAGGATTATGCCAATGCTCTTCTCATGTATCAGAAGCTTGAAGAGAATGCCGAGAATAAAGCCAATCTTGCTGAAGCAGTTACAGGCCAAATGAGATGTAATTATGAGGTTGGAAATTTTGGTCAGGCTATCATGTATGCTCAAAGAGTACTTGAAATGGACAAAATAACAAGTAATCTTAAAGCCGAAGCCTATCTTATAACCGGAAGATCATCGATGCTCCTGAAACGTCCTGAGCAGGCAAGAGATGCTTTCACTGAAACCATTAAACTTTCAAAAAGTGAAGCTGGTGCTGAAGCACTCTATTCTCTTGCTCAGATTGCTTTTGATATGAAAGACTATACAACTGCTGAAAATCATGTATTCAAGATTTCATCTGATTATCCGGCTTATCATTATTGGCTTGCAAAGGGATTTATTCTTCTGTCAGACATTTACGTGATACAAGATAATCTTTTCCAGGCTAAGCAAACTCTTCAAAGTATTATAGATAACTATGAAGGGAAAGACCTTAAACAGGAAGCTATTGACAAACTAAAAGTAATTCAACAAACCGAAGCATCTCAAAAGTTACCGGCTGGAAATAATGATGCCGATGAGAGCATAATAATCAAATAAGAACCTAAGAAGCATGAATATAACTAAATTGATTAAACCGGTAACTGTAACAATCATTATTGTTGGATTGATTATAAATGCCAGAGAAAATGCATTTGCTCAAAACATAAATGAGCAGGTGACAGTAACTGCAGCATACGAGCCTAGTATTCCTGATGCGAACAAAATTAACATTCAGCCCCCTGAAAATGAGACTGATGTTAAAGTTCCGGTTATGACTTATGAGAATGAGCCGGTACAAATGATGGTTACTCTTAAACCTGAAAATATTGCGCCTGTTAAGCTTGTTGGAGAGCCTCTAAGTAAGTTGTATCGCAATTATGCAAAAGTAGGTTTGGGATCTTACCTCACTCCTTTTGTTGACTTGTATGCTTCTTCATTACGGTCAAAAACATACTCTTTAGGCCTTCATTTAAAGCATATCTCTTCTTCTGGTGAGATTAAAGATTATCCAATTGCATCCAATAGCCTTAACCAAATTGAATTATACGGACAGAAATTCCTTGACCAACATACACTTTCAGGTGATATCGGTTTCAGGCGTAATGTGGTTCATCATTATGGTTTTCTCAAGGATCAGTTTAATGAAATCTCTGTCCCTGAAACTTATTTATACTCTGATGATGATCTTAAACAACGTTTTGCCAGGATAAATGCCGGTGCTTCAATTAAATCAAATTATAAAGAAGCTGACAAACTCAATCACTCAGCCGAGATCAGGTTTAAGAATGTTGCAGATCTTTTTGATACAAGAGAAACTGAATTCTCTTTAAAAGCAGGTGCAGATAAACAATTTCAATTGCTTGAATTCACCGATAACCAACAGCTTGGAGTAACTGCTGATCTTATATTCACTGGTTATAAAGACAGCTTAATGAGTAAAAGCAGTGCACTGGTTTCAATAAAACCATTTATCAGTACAACATTCAATGAATATAGTATTAAGGCAGGATTAAACATCAGTTTTGTCTCAGATTCAATATCTAAAGCATATCTCTTCCCATTTGCCGAAGGTCAGTTAAGGATTATTGAAGATGCACTGGTAGTACATGCCGGAATAACCGGGGGAGTTAAAAGGGAAAGCTTCAATGAATTGAGTGATATCAATCCATTTGTGCAATCAATTCTGCCACTGCAATATACAAGAGATAAGTTTACTTTTTATGCAGGGCTTCGTGCAAGAGCCGGCTCTAATATTGACTTCAACATTCTCTTAAGATCAAGTTTTGTTGAAAATGCTACTTTCTTTATTAATGACTACTCAATGGTACCTTATAACCGTTTTACACTTGTACACGATAACGGCAAAGTATTCAAAGGAAGAGTTGAAGCAGAGTATCATACAGCAGAGCATATTATCATTAAAGCTTTTGCACAATTAGAATCATGGAGCCTTGACACACTTGATCATGCATATCACACACCATCATTAACTTTTGGAGCTGATGCAATGTACCAGATTCAAAATAAGATCATTGTTAGAGCAAATGTAGCTGCTCATGGTCAACAATATGCCAGAGTGATGGAAACTCCTAATATTTTTACAACTAAAACATTAGATGGATTTTTAGATGCTAGCATTGGACTCGAGTACCGTTATACGAAAGTTCTTTCTGCATTCCTGAATTTTAATAATGTTGGTAATACAAGATATTTTCTCTGGAATAACTATCCTTCATACAGGTTTAACCTGATGGGAGGAATTACTTATTCTTTCTAGTATCAATTAATTAAGCCAACTTAAATTACTGATTTAAGGCATTGTTATATTCAAAACTAATGATGGTAATCAGGATTGTGCAAGTTTCCATTTAAAATTTCATTCAGAAATTAGTGCCAAAGTATATTAAATAATATACCTTTGCACAATATTGGTCCTTTAAAACAGGATAATTGGGAATGCCGTGAAATTCGGCAACAGTTCCCGCTGCTGTAAGTTCCTTAAGTGGTTTAGCATCATGTCACTATCAAGAAAATTCCCTCCCGGGAATGATGGGAAGGCGCTAATACCGGAACAAGTCAGAAGACCAGCCAATAAACAGTGGATTTTGTAGTTTACGGTGAATGAACTGCTACCAGGTTTCTTTCTATTTTTTCCTTTGCATAAAATAGAATTCAATCGCAACATCAAAATCCACAGATTACTTTAATTAATCAAAGATGTTGATGGTATCATTTGTTGAACAGCTGTTAAATAAAATCTCTGCAGAAACAGAGAACACCTCTTTTGTTTTAAAAGACAAATCGGCACAAAACTTTCACATCAAAAATATCATCCTAAAGTTTCAGGAAAGTCAATTAGTAAAAAGTCATTCCATCATATTGAGTATAACCCTGTGCTGTTTGCTAATTTTCAATTCAAATAAGGTTATTTGCCAAAATGATACTGTTCAATTAAAAGAATTTGAAGTACGTGGTATCCGACCGGATATTTCAACTTCTGCTGCGAGTCCGGTGCAGCAACTTACTTTAAAAAGAATTGAAGCCATTCCTTCATTCAGTGTTGCTGAGGCAATTAGAAACTTTTCAGGAGTAGTTTTGAAAGACTACGGAGGAATAGGTGGACTCAAAACAGTTATGATTCGCAGTATGGGATCAAACCATACTGCTGTTTTTGTGGATGGTCAGCCTGCAAGTGATGCTGCTGCCGGACAAACAGATCTTGGTAAGATCGCTTTGCAGGATGTTAGTAAAATACAACTATCAATCGGACAGCCTGAATTTGATTTAAAGTCTGCACGTATGTTTGCTTCTGCCAGTCTACTTGAGATATATTCAAAAGAGCCTGACTTCATTAAGAAAAAATCCTACATCACATTATCGGCTAAATCGGGTTCCTTTGGCACTTTCAATCCTTCTGTTGGAATTGATTCTAAGATTAACAGAAACATAACGACAAGCATTAAGGCAAACTACTATTCTGCAAACGGCAAATTCCCTTATCAGCTTACAAATGGATCAATAGTTACTGATCTTATAAGGAATAACTCCGATATTGTAACTCAGGATGCTATGTTCCGCACTAAAATTAATTTCAACGATAGCAGCACTCTAAAGATTAAGGCAACTTATTATCATTCAGAGCGTGGATTACCTGGTGCCGTCATACTTTACAATAACTTCTCGAATCAGCGATTACTGAATAGTGATTTTATCTCCGGATTAGAATATTTTAAACCATTTTCCGCACAGTTACACATGAAAATATCCAGCGGCGTTTCTGATCTGAAACTTGTTTATACAGATCCTTCCTATCACAATCAGTCAGGCATACTTGAAAATGAATACAAGCAACAGGAATATTACGTTTCCGGCGCTCTATTATATGAGCTCACTGATCACCTGAAATTTTCATTAGCCAGTGATATTATCCTCAACACCTTAAAAACCAATGCCTATTCAATTCATCAACCTGAAAGGATTTCGTCATTAACTGCCGGAAACTTTATCTATACTTTAAAGCATACTGAGATACAGGGTACCTTATTGTTGACCGCAGTGAGTGAGATTAAACTTAAATCAAACATTAAAAATCATGTTCGTTTATCGCCTGCAATATCCATAATTCAGTCACTTTCTAATGATGAATCACTGAAAGCCAGATTTATGTATAAGAACACATTCAGGCTACCAACTTTCAATGACCTATATTACACGTTAGCAGGAAATAATAATCTTGACCCGGAAAACGCAGATCTTTTTAACCTTGGTTTGATTTTTAATAAAGCTTTCAATAATACTACCGGTTTCAATTTTAGAGTTGATGGTTTTATAAATCAGGTGAGAAACAAAATAGTAACTGTTCCAACCCAAAATCTATTTATTTGGAGTACTCAGAACATTGATAAAGCTGAAATTAAAGGATTTGAACTCTATGCCGACTTCATAAAGCAATTGAATGACAAATGGTCATTTGATATCAGTGGAAATTATACTTATCAGGAAGCAAAAGATGTTACCAGTGTTTCTGATGCTGATTATGGGCATCAACTGGCCTATATACCTTTTGAAACTTCAGGAGGTTTATTAACAGTTTATTACCGCAACTTAGGTTTAGGTGTTAATTCCTTATACCATGGATTCAGGTATTCTTCGATTGACAACAACAGGGAGAATATTTTAAAGTCATGGAATACAACTGACTTAACCTTAAACTGGAAGATAATACTGGGTAAGGCCGATTGTAACATCAAACTGGAATCAGCAAATATACTTAACCAGCATTATGAAATAATACGCGGGTTCCCAATGACGGGCCGTGCTTATTATATTAAACTAATTGTCACTATCTAACTTTACACTGATGAAAAATTCCTTTAACATCATTTCTTATTCAAGAAAACAACTATCAATGTTACAATCGTCTGGTTTGTCGATTCTATTTATTGCCGTTGTAATCATTTTTACTTCATGCAAGAAAGAACCCGATGATAATACCAACAACAAACCTCCCCTACCTCCCGAAAGTTCTGCTATTTATGTATTAAACCAGGGTAGCTATAATGGGAACAATGCTTCTGTAACTTTATACAATATGCAGGATTCTACCATTGTACCTGATTATTTCTTAGCACAAAACGATCGCAAACTTGGTGATACAGGTGCTGATATGTTTATTTACGGAAGTAAGGCATATATTGTGACTAATGTTTCCAGTCAGCTTGAGATTGTTGATGCTGTGACCTTTAAGAGTATAAAACAAATTGGTTTCTTTAAAAATGATATTCCAAGACAGCCATCGGCAATTACAGGTTATGATGGTAAAATATATGTTGCAGCTTATGATAATACAGTTACTGTGCTTGACACCACTTCACTCGACACTATTAAAGTAATTAAAACAGGGCTTAATCCAGATGCTTTATTGGCAGCATATGGCAAAATATGGGTCTCAAACTCAGGTGGCTTGAATTTTCTAACTGGGTACGACAGCACCATTTCAGTGATTGACCCTGTAAGTTTAACTGAAACTAAAAAGATAACGGTTGGTACAAATCCTTATACTCTTCAGGCAGATGCTTATGGTGATATTTATGTAATTACCCGTGGTAATTATAATGACATCAAAATGAGACTTAAAGTAATTGATGCTGAATCAGGCACCATAAAACACACTTTTAATGATTTTGAAGCCTATAATTTCACCATCAGAGGTGATACTGCATATGTTTATCATTATGACTTTAATGGTTCAGGTACCTCCTCAATAATGCTCATAAATGTAAAAACTGAAGAGGTAATAACTAAGAATTTTATAACTGATGGCACTCAAATACAGACTGTTTATTCAATAGCTGCAGATCCTTCTTCTAATGACATCTATATTGGGGATGCTAAAGGGTTCCAGGGAAATGGAATGGTATATTGTTTTGGTGTTAACGGTAAATTGAAAAAGTCATTTCAAGCCGGAGTCAATCCTTTTGGCATTAGATTTTTAATGAAATAAAGTGCTGTATCTTAAAGGAATCTTCTAGTTAATTATCATCTTATGGTCTACAGACCCTTTGCTTGTGATAATTCTTAAAATGTAGAATCCTTTCAATATAAATGGAAGCTTAAAATATCCGGAGGTGATATCCCCATCTCCGGTTATTCTTCCGTTTAAATCAAATAGTTGCCAATAAACAGGTCTTGCATTTGATACAGATACATAAACATTATCCCCACCTGAAACCGGATTAGGATAGACAATTGGGGAATCCTTTACATATTTCTCATTATAAACGGATGCAGTTGGGCAATTCCAGATTATCTCATAACCTGACCCGTTATTTTGACCATCTGATTTAAATCGTATGGTAAATACATTTGAAGTAGTAGAAAGTAAGATAGGTAGTTTATTCAAATCCGATGATGATTTAACAGGAACTTCATTCCCCGACAATGCAACCAATAAAGGAGCGGTTAATGTGTCACCATCATAAATCCACAGTGAATCATATCCAGCTTCAAGACTTAACACAGGAAATTCTAAACTTAAAGGACCTGGTTCACTTGATCTAACCGTTTCAGTATATGACTGATCAACCTTATAATTCCAAACCGGACCACCGGTATCATACAGTGTATCAGTGCATGATTCACTGTTGTTTTCCTTAAACTTATAATCAATAAGATCCCATAATTCATCTCTGCCATTGTCATAACCAAGAGCCCAAATACCTATCCCAGCGAGTGATCTGCGATTTACAAAATCATATTTATAGCCAAGACTCCTTGTATTATCAAAGAAACATTGTCGCCAGGTACCTGTATTATAATTATAGTAAGGATTGTAGCTTCTGTAGTCCCATTCTAAATTTGAGGGTATATAGTTGTTATTGCTTCCCGATACAATTTGGGCATATGTTAAAGTTGCAGGAGGTCCTGTTGTTGAAGCCGGGAAATAATTACCGTTAACAGGCCAGTCTCTTCCATAGTATGCAACGCCCATTAGAATTTTTTCGGGCCTAATGCCCTGATTTTCATAGTATGTTATTGAATGACTTGTACTATAATTGAATGAAGAGGTAAGAGGCCACAAGCCTCCAATTGGTCCGGCTAATGTACTTCCACTCCAATAATAATCATAAGTCATTACCATAAAAAGATCAGTCCACGGATTAAGGTCCTGTAGATTAAAGGTGTTATTCCAGTTGATCGCAGGCGAGGCTATGCTCAATTCAGCTGCAGGATAATTTGAATGTAATTGCGTTGATAATGATTGAATGAAACTAGTAAAGTATTGACCATAAGCAGAAGGCAATGCCTCAAAATCAATGTTGATACCTTTCAATCCTCTGTTTTCAACTAATGCTATGAGATTGAGTATCAAGGTCTGTTGTGCAATACTATTTTGAAAGAATTGTGCATGTCCTGAAAACAATGTCACACACAAATGAACGTTCACATTGTGTTTAAGGGCAGTATCAATAACCGGATCTGTCATAAAGTCGTATAGACTGGCAGCGTTACCGGTTGCGGGATCAACATCATAAGAAAAGTAACAAAGGTCAGTTAGTTGGTCCCAGTGATATTGATGCCACTTCGTACCTGACCAGTAAGGGTGATACCCAAAGACCCGTTTGTTTAAAAAATTCGCACCTCTTTTATCTTTAGATGGATTTAATCGCTCATTCCTCTGGATTGAATTATCATCATGTATTGGTGATACTACATTCCCCGATCCATCAATTTCAGTATAGCGGTTGATAGAATCAAATTGTGTGCTCGTTGCATTTTTAAAAAGTTGATAATAACCTGACTGTTCCTGATGAATAGAAACATGTGAAGAGTAATCTGGCTCTTGCTGTGCTCTGCATGGTAAAATACATACACTTACTAAGAAGTAAATTACTATTCCCGACTTCAGAAATCTTAACATCAACTGAGGAAAACTATTGTACAATAGTCATTTCTTTTACCAGATGACCGGCACCTGCAAACTTGTCTATAATAAACAGGCAATACCGAATATCGAGACTTATGTTCCTGCACTGGTCAGGGTCGTACATTAAATCACTCATAGTACCTTCCCAGCTACGATCAAAGTTTACACCAACTAATTGCCCATCAGCATTTAAAACCGGACTTCCTGAATTGCCACCTGTTGTATGATTGCTGGCAATGAATCCAACATGCATCTTACCATCAGGTGCAGCGTATTGTCCATAGTCTTTTGTTTGATATAATTGCTTTAGTTTGGGTTCAACAACATAATCATAGATTGCAGGATCTTCCTTTTCAATAATACCCTCAAGAGTTGTAAAGTAATTATACTCAACTGCATCGGCAGGTTTGAAACCATTTACTTTACCATATGCTACTCTGAGAGTAGAATTTGCATCGGGATAAAATCTCTTATTGGGTTGATACTCCATCAATGCGGTCATATAGATTCTTTGAAGACTATCAAGTCGTGAAGTAAGTGTACTAACAGCAGGGTCAATTTGTTCAAGGTAGAATTCAAAGATTGAATTTGAAAGAACATACATTGGATCATTCAAAACCTTTTTATAATCTTTTGAACGATAGTTCACTAATAATTTTCTAACTTTAGTTGAATCAGTTAGCTTACTTTCCGAATAAAGTTTTGCAGCCCAATCTTCAAAAGAAGCAAATTTCTTTCTTTCATCTCTTAATTTTTGAGGGATACGGTTTTCGGGTTGATTTTTAAACCAATCAGACATAAGTGCGACAAACACTTCCTTATCAATTGATTGATTATAGTTTTTAAAATAACCACTTGTACCATCTTTTAACTGGGATACCAATTTATTAATATCCTCAGCAGATGTAGGTTTCGACAAACTTAACTCAACCAGTTTATTAAAACGTCGGGCATACGACATAGCCTCTATACCCAATCCGCCTTCCGAAATATATGTTTCTGAAACATTGTATGGCAGCAATTCACCATAAGTCCTTTCAAAGGCTGAAAACAAATAGCCATATTTTGCTCTTCGTGTAGAATCGGATTGTGCCCACTCTATGAATCCTTTTTCAAGTTCCTTTTTCTTTTCAACAGCGCCTAGTTTCTTAATACCCCTGTTTTCACCGATCATTTTCTTCCAGTAGTTAGCCACTCCTGCGTGTTTTGCAGAATATTGTATCCTCACTAACTCGCTTTGATTCATATATTCATCGAAAATATTCAGGCGCTTTTCGCGAAGACGAATTGCTACAGGATTTTCATTAGCTGTAATCATTTCAATTGCAAATGATGGAAGATACTCTTGTGTGCGACCAGGGTATCCAAAGACAAACGTAAAATCGTCTTGCTGAACACCCTTTAATGAGACGGGCAGATGGTATTTTGGCTTATATGGAACATTGTCGGGTGAATAATCAGCCGGTTCATTATTTTTATTCACATAAATTCTGAATAATGAAAAATCACCAGTATGACGAGGCCACACCCAATTGTCAGTATCACCACCAAACTTACCTATATCTGAAGGAGGAGCCCCGACCAATCTTACATCTTTAAATGTCTGCGTAATGAATAGATAGTACTCATTACCATAATAGAATGGCTTTACCTTAGCACCATAACCGGTCCCTTTTATTGCTTCCTCTTCAATTTTCTTAATATTGTTTTTAATTATCTCAGCTCTTGATAACTCTGTCATTCCATCCTTTACACCAGCCAATATCTTACTGGTAACATCTTCCATTCTAATTAAAAGAGTTACAGTTAGGCCCGGGTTTGGCAATTCCTGAGACTTGTCCATAGCCCAAAATCCATCAGTAAGGTAGTTGTTTTCCAGTGAACTATGCCGTTGTATCTGACCATATCCACAATGGTGGTTAGTTAGGATAAGACCTTCTGACGAAATGATTTCAGCAGTACAACCTCCGCCAAACAAAAGTATAGCATCTTTCAGGCTTGATTTATTAACACTATAAATATCTTCTGCTGTAATGTGCATTCCCATTGAAACCATTTCCGGTTCATTGAGTTGCTCAAGCAACATCGGAATCCACATACCCTCTCCTGCAAAAGAAAGCCTGGAGCAGAAAAGAATAACCAGCGTAAAAAGTGATAATTTTTTAATCATAGCAACAGTGGTTAATCAGGTGTAAATAACAAATTATTTTAACAGACAGAGACGCATAAGACTGCGTCTCTGATATTTTCATGCTTTGATTGAGTCAAGTTAATTCGGTAAATGTGATGTATTTACAAAACTATTTAGCGGCAATAACTTCAATTTCAATCAATGCTCCCAATGGCAATTTCACTACACCGTATGCAGCTCTGGCAGGGCAATTTTCGGTAAAGAACTTACCGTAGATTTCATTCATGATGCCAAAATTAGCCATATCACTCAATAAACATGTGCATTTTACAACATCCTGATATTCATAACCGGCGGCATTTAAAATTGCACCAATATTTTTCATTACACGTTCAGTTTGCTCTTTAATACCACCTTCAACAATAGTACCTGTTGCAGGATCAATAGGCACCTGTCCGGAAATGTATAAAAATCCATTTTTTTCAATAGCCTGGCTGTAAGGACCAATAGCTTTTGGTGCATGCTCAGTGAAGATAACTTTTTTCATAACTATATATTTTATTGAAATTATTGACCTGAATCTTGCATCAAAATTAAGAATTTAATAGGTAGCATGCGTCATGAAAGTCAAACTAATAAGGGATTTTCGTGTTATCAATCTTATAATCAAAATGTTAACAATAAATAATAGGGGGAGAGAGTATGTTAGATAAAATCAGATCAATAGTCAGAGAATTTTCAGATGATGCGATAGTTAAGAATCCGGTAGTCCCTAATGATAAGAACGACAAGGCCATTGAAACTACAGCACAATCATTGTTTGAACATATAAAAGGGGAGGCAAGCACAGGAAATGTTAATTCAGTAATGGATTTATTTAAAAAAGACGACGATCCGGCATTGAATCCTTCTGTTAGCAGAATATCTACAGGTGTAGCAGGTGATCTTGTTAAAAAGCTGGGAATAGATAATGCAGCGGCTTTAGGCATTGTCAATAAGATTATTCCTTCAATTATTAATAGAATAAGGAGCAAGGCAAAAGATCCAAATGATAAAGAATTCAGTATAGAAAACCTCATGAATTCATTTGGAAAAGGTAGCAATCTGCTTGATTCAGTAAAGAACATTTTTGGATAAAATCAAGCTTAGAGATGATAGTCGGACACATCTCTCAAAATCTGTCACAAGTAATAAGTGATAAATAAATAACTCTTACAATATAGTTACTGTACAGTTAATCTATAGTTTCTCTACATTATAGGTAGAGTTTCCCTAGATTAACTGTAGGGTAACGGTAGAGTAACCGTAGAGTATCTATTATTCAATACTCAACATCTTCCCTATATTTATTGTTTTTATTTAACTAAAGGCAGGCAGAAAGTGAATGTTGCACCATTTCCTTCTTCGCCAATTGCAGAGATATTACCACCATGTTTAAGTAAAATTCGTTGAACAATTGCTAAACCTGCACCAGTTCCCTGGAATTCAAGTTCGGAATGAAGTCTTTGGAAGGCAGTAAAAAGTTTATCAGCATATAGCATATTGAATCCTGCACCGTTATCTTTTACAATATAAAAAGCTTTATTGCGGTTTTGATGTCCACTAATTTCAATCTTTGGATTTTCTTTTAAAGATGAAAATTTAACTGCATTTGAAATCAGGTTAATCCAAACTTGTTTTAATAGAGAACTATCACCTTCAGTATCCGGAAGCTTTTCAATTATAAAATCAACTTTTGATAGAGAGCCTTTTTCACCAATCTCAGCAATGGCAGTCTTCACAAGATTATTCATATCAACATGTGATTTTTTAATTTCAGAAGTACTTGCTCTTGAGAAAGAGAGTAAATCTTCAATTAAAGTGCCCATTTTCAAAGAATTAGCTCTAATACGACCACAAAGCCGAATACCCTCTTCATCAAATTTATTAGAGTAATTCTCCAATAATATTTCTGTTAGTCCATTGATTCCTCTTAAAGGAGTTCTTAAATCATGTGAAACAGAGTAGGCAAAAGCTTCCAGATCTTTATTAACAGCTAGTAACTGGGCTGTACGTTCTTCAATTCGTTGTTCTAGTTCTGTATTTAGCTTTTTAATTTCATTTTCACTCTTTTTACGGGCTGTGATATCTCTGATGATCATGCTTGTCTTTTCCTTATCATTAGCATCAAGAAAAATGGCTGATGACAATTCAGTTTCTAAAATGCTTCCATCTTTTTTCACAAATCTAACTTCACCCACGGTAACACCTGTTTCTTTTCGTTTTTTTAGCAAAAGAGAAATATTTTCATCAGTAGGATCTACAAGATCTTTCCTGTTCAATTTCTTTAGTTCTTCTTCAGAATAACCTAGCAACTGACAAGTAGCCTGGTTTACTTCAATTATGTCTCCCTGTGGAGTGGAAAGTATCATAGCATCGAGACTATTCTCAAAAAAGGCTTTATACTTCTGTTCACTTTCAATTAGTGCTTTTTCTGATTCCTTGCGTTGAGTTATATCCTGAAACGACCCTCTGATCCTAATAACTTTGTCATCTTTAATTACAGGTTGACCAAAAGTATGAACCCATTTATGAGTACCATCCTTTAAAATCATTTCGAGTTCTAAATCATAAGGGACTTTAAATTTTATAGTATTTTCAATTCCCTTTTCTACTTTCTTCCTTGAATCTTTGGTATAGAAGCTAAGTCCTATATCTTTATTTGTCGGATCATTAGGTTCCTGTCCATGAATTCTGGCAACTTCATCTGTCCAAAAACCTTCTCCGGTTACTGTATCAAATTCCCAACCACCAATCTTTGCAATTCTACCCATCTCTTTTAGGAGGTATTGCTGGTAACTAAATTCTTCAGCATTTTTCTTTCTGCTTGTAATATCTCTCACAAAAACGAGTGCTGCTTTCTTCCCTTGGTATTCTATAGGTTGACCAATAGTTTCAACCCAAAAAATAGTACCATCTAATGCATTAAAACAAATTTCAGCCAGTTCCCTTACGGGAATTCTATCTTTATTTACTTTATCAATCCTTTCTTGTACAACTGCCTTACAATCCTCATTAACAAAATCAAGAATGTATTTACCAAGTAAATCTTCTTCATTTCTAGCTTTAAACAGATTTAACATCATGGAATTCACATATTCGAATTTCATATCAACCTGTATGAAAATAGGATCAGGCGCAGCCTCTACAATTACTCTGAATCTTTCTTCACTATTACGAAGACGGGTTTCGAGTTTTCTTTGTTCAGTAACATCAGTCGCCATTACATGACGAGCTTCTCTACCCTCAAAAATAAATGGGAATGAAACGATATTAGCAAGGATTATTTCACCATTCTTCTTTAGATGATGCCAATCTCCCGCATAATGCATAACCTTTTTGTTTTCTTTTACATCTTTAATAAAGGTTTCTACTTCATAAGATGGGCGAAGTTGAAGGGCATTCATTGATAGAAATTCCTCCCTTGTATAACCATACTGCATTGTAGCGGCATCATTAACTTCCAGAATTTCAAGCGTTTCCTGATCGAAAATCCACATCGGGGTAGGACTATTTAAAAATATTCGCTTATAATTACCTTCCTGAGATGCTGTTTCAATCATAGATTTTAAATTAGTCACCATCATTAGAATCTTGTTTTTCTACCCAAAAACTTTAACACAAGTTCGGTGAGTATGTTTCACGTTAAAGCACATGGTTGATTTGATTTCAATTAAATAATGCGTTTATCCTTCAATGTATCAGGCACTTGTATATTACCAAAAACTATACCAAGAGTAATACACATCAGTTGATTAAAATTTGTACTGAATTCAACTAAAAAGTATAAATTGCTAACGCGCTTAAGAGGTATTTGATGATTTGTGTGTAAAGCATTATCAGTTTCAGAATCTTTCAACAAAGAGCTTTTTTGAATGTTTATCTTCACTAGAAAAAATTTTCCTAAATGCCCAATAAATTAATACATGAATTCAGCCCATATTTGTTACAACATGCAACCAATCCCGTTGATTGGTACCCTTATGGATCTGAAGCATTACTGGAAGCAAAAAAAAGAAATTGTCCTGTTATAATAAGCATAGGTTATTCTGCTTGTCACTGGTGTCATGTTATGGCACATGAAAGTTTTAGTGTGCCCGAAATAGCAGAAGTTATGAATAAGCATTTTGTATGTATTAAAGTTGACCGGGAGGAAAGGCCTGACCTTGATCAGATTTATCTTAATGCTGTTCAAATATTACACGGACAGGGAGGATGGCCACTAAATTGTTTTGCATTGCCCGATGGGAGACCCTTTTGGGGTGGCACATATTTCAGACCTGACCAATGGAAAGATGTCCTACTTCAGATTGCCGAAATGTATAAGAACAATTACAATGAAATTTCAGATCAAGCTGAACGTATACATCAGGGTCTATTACAGCACGATACAATTAAAGTATCTATAAATAAAGATCAAAATTTTAATACTGTAATTGAAGAAGTTCACGCGCTGCTTATTAAGAAGTTTGATTACAAAATGGGAGGCACTATTGGTGCACCTAAATTCCCAATGCCTTCACTTTGGCAGTTTATGCTCAGTTACTTTAATTTAACTCACTCAGAAAATGCCATAACCCAATTGCGACTCACTCTTGAAAAGATGGCTATGGGTGGTATCTTTGATCAGATAGGGGGAGGATTCGCCCGATATAGTACCGACTCTGAATGGAAAGTCCCTCATTTTGAAAAAATGCTTTATGATAATGCTCAATTGGCAATGTTATATGCTAATACGTATAAAGCCACTAACGATCCTTTATATTTCACTATCCTATCAAGAATTTTAGAGTTCATAAAAGAAGAACTTACATCATCAGAAGGAGCATTTTATTCAGCACTTGATGCTGATAGTGATGGTGTTGAAGGGAAGTTCTATGTTTGGACAAAAAGTGAAATACTTTATTTATTTCCTGAATATGGAGAATTACTTTGCAGATATTGGGGTGTAGGTAATCAGGGCCATTGGGAGCATGGTATCAATATTCTTTTACGTCCTTATACTGATGATCATTTTGCAAGAGTTGAGCATTTGAGTGTTGAAGAACTGAAGCAATTGATAAGCATGGCTTCTAGAGTAATGTATAAGAAGAGAAAAGAGAGGAGCCATCCAAATCTTGATGATAAAATAATAACTTCATGGAATGCCCTCACTATAAAAGCTTATGCAATTGCCGCAACCGCTGTATTGAGTGATTATTGGAGAGAAACAGCATTGAAAGCCTCGGCTTTTTTGGTAAACAATTTAATTTCACCTGATGGACAAATTAAACGATCATGGAAAAATGGATTTGCACGCATCAATGGATTTCTTAATGATTATGCTTACACCATTAGTGCATTCATCTCATTATATCAAATGACCTTTGATGAAAAATGGTTGTTTAGGGCAAAACAACTGACTGACTATGTGATTGAACATTTTGCGCATGATCAGTCACCATTATTTTGGTACTTGCCTATTGATAATGAGGAATCGACAATTCTTGCACTTTCAAGGATTATGGAAACAACAGATGGTGTGGAACCGAGTGGCAATTCAGTGATGGCTGAGAATCTATTGTTTCTGGGTAACTATTTCGAGCAAGTTTCCTATATTGAACGTTCGATTAAAATGTGCAACATAGTTAAAGATAATGTAATTGCCTATCCTGTCTATCATGCTAATTGGGCATCCGTAATTACCGCGCATTCACATGATATAACATTAATTGCAATTGCAGGACAGGAAGCTCTTGATATATCCAGACAACTAACATCCAGGTATGATCCATTTACTTTAATTGCTGCAGCTTCAAATAAAAGTGAATTACCCATCTTTGAAGGCAAGTTTAAGGAAAGTCATACGTTAATATATAAGTGTAAAAATAATACATGTGATGCCCCTGTTGAGAAAATTGAAGAACTCTCATAATAGCGATTGAAGTCAATTTATTTTTAATGGTATTACACTATCTTTGCACTTGCCAGTGTTTCTTTATCATGCAGTATTTCGCCTCCTTATGAAGTTACGTTTCCAAATCATGCGATATTTCTTAATATTCTTTCTTTTAGTCATCTCCTTCATAAGAGTAACAGGGCAGGAAACTGAAAAAAAAACCACTTATGTTCCATCACCCGACACTGCTTCAATTTTTTATACACAGATTAATGATCGTTGGCCTGGGGAAAAATTAACCAGACTAAATGATTCTATCCTTACAGGATTCCAGTATTTTCTGCCAACTGAACACGAAACAAGTCTAAACGCCCTTACAGGAAACGCCGGATTGGCTTATCACTCAATGGTTTTCGATGCTACACCGGAATACTCGGGTTTCAGATATACTCCATTTGATTATATTGACTATAAATGGATCAACCATAAAATAAGATATTTCCAGACTACAGGGCCATATTCCAATCTTTTTTATAGTACCGGGCCCGGTAAAGAACAATTGTTCAATGTAACACATTCACAAAACATAGCTGGTGGATTGACTTTAGGTATCGATGTAATGATAGTTAATTCACTTGGGTTGTATGAACGACAAAAATCTGATAATGTATCCTTTGCAGGTACAGCACAGTTTATAAGCAAGAAGGAGAACTATGTAGTACTTGGCAATTATCATAATAGCAGATTTAGGTGGCGCGAAAATGGTGGTGTTTCTAAACTTTCATTATTTACCAATAATGTAGAAACTGATAGGTCAAGAATTCCAATTTATCTTAAGAATGCTGATAACTTACAAAAAGAATCAGGCTTTCAAATACGTCAGTTTTATTATTTCGGCAAGTTGAAAGATAATCCTGTAACCGATAGTCTTATATCCGACACTATTGGTCCTAAGAAACTACATCGATATTATGACCCTTACAGAAGTAATTTCATACGACATACTATAAGTTATTCGCAAAATGCCGATTCATATAAAGATCCTTCGCCAAACTCGGGATATTATGACCGGATTCTTATTGATTCAACCAAGACGATGGATTCATTGTACTATCAGGAACTCTTGAATGATGTTTCTTTCGAAGCAGGAGTTGGAAA
>JBLMZZ010000057.1:0-3436 GCA_050259095.1 Omnitrophica WOR_2 bacterium
ATGGTATCAAAATGTTGATAAGGGAAACCTGTTAATTCACTAAGTGCAATAGTATTGTTGAGGTTTTCTTTATAAGCCGCAGCCCCTATGCGATGAAACATGGGAAGCTGACTGAACATATAGTCCAGTGCCTGTTGGTAATTCATTGGAAATGTCAGTTTAACTCAAAAATGTAAGTAATAGTCCCTTTTTGTTCTTCAGGTGCATCATTGTTTTCACTGAATCTTGCTTTTTTAGCAGCTTGTTCAGCTAACAGGCGTAACTGCGAACTGGAAGTAGTGGTTCCTTTAATACCTGCAATAACTCTTGTAACGTAGCCTGCTTTATTAACATAAATAGTGCAAACAACAGTGCCCGATTCTTTGAAATTGTTTGAAGGTCTTGGGATTTGTCGTGATGTTCTGCCAGTCAAATCGAATGAAACATTACCCCCGGTACCATTGCCTCCCATTCCACCTCCTGATCCACCAGTACCATCATAACCGGTAGCATCAGGTGTGCCAAATGGCTTACCCTGATCGCCGGGCTTTCCTGTAATACCCTCATTTCCACCCTGCCCAGTAGTATTCCCTGTAGTGCTTTTACCGGGAAAAATTGCTCTTGGATCAACTTTAGGTTGAGGTTTTGGGGCTGGTTCTTTTTTAACTATTGGTTTGGGCTCTTCTTTTTCAACCGGTTTTGGTTTTACTTCACGTTTAGGCTCAATTGCCGGAGTTTCTTCAGTGTTATCAGTCAATAGTTCATCAGATTCAGCTGTTTGAGGTGGGGGAGGAGTAGCTGCTGCAGACGACTGTAACTCCATTGGCTGTTCGGTTCCCATCCCCTCATCGGAGTTGCCAAGATTTACTTCAACACCTCCTTCAGATGGTAATGGTAATGGGGTAGTAAGAGCAAGCCAAAAAAGTGCAAGAACCAGTATTGCATGGAAAATGATAGTACCTACCCAACCTTTTATTTCACTTTTCCCTATTTGCATTATTTCACCGGCTTAGTTGCTAATATCACCTTATGCTTTGAGTTGGTCATTTCATTCACTTTATTAACAGCATCAATCAAATTTACTACATATTGAACAGGTACTGTTGCATCAGATCTTAACACAATAGTACCTTCAGTTTGTCCTTGTAATTTTGCTCCAAGTGTTTCGGTGAGGAAATCAACACTAACAGGATTTTCTTCAACAAAGTAATTATAATTGGCATCAATATATACTGTTACAGTTTGCTTAGCCATTGTTTTACTTGTACTTGAAGGTAACAACAGCTTAATTGCATTGGGTGCAACAAGAGTGGATGTTAGCATAAAGAAAATCAGCAAAAGAAATACCAGGTCCGACATAGATGCCATACTGAATTCAGTGCTGATCTTATTTCTCATTTTTATTGCCATACCTAAATCTTCTTTTGAGTTACATTAATAATCTTACACCAGGGTTTCTTAGATAAATTAGTAAGAAGCAGGTTCGTGTAAGAGATCCATAAATTCAGTAGCTCTTGCTTCCATTATGAATACAACCTTTTCAACTCTGGCAACAAGAACATTATAACAAATGTAACCTAAGATACCAACGATTAAGCCTGCAACTGTAGTTATCATTGCCTGGTAAATTCCACCTGATAATAAAGCAATATCTATGTTATTACCAGCCATTGACATATCATAAAAAGCTTCAACCATACCTGTTACAGTACCAAGAAAGCCCAACATGGGAGCTGCTCCTGCAATTGTTGCAAGCGTGGCCATTGTCTTCTCCAATTTTGCTACTTCCAGCTTACCAACATTTTCAATTGCAGTACTAATATCATTCAGAGGTTTTCCTATACGGATGATTCCTTTCTCAACCATACGGGCAATTGGTGTTTGAGTGTTTTTACAAAGTGACAGAGCTGAATCTATTCTTCCATTGTGTATAAAATCGCGGATGTTATTCATAAAATTATGTTCTTCACGACTTGCTTTGCCGATTACCACATAGCGTTCAATGAAAATATAGACAGCAATAACTGACATGAGAGCAATTGGAATCATAATTACTCCACCTTTAACTGCTAAGTCCCATATTGACAATCTGATTTGAGAGGGTTGAGCCACAGCTGTTGCTGCTTGATTAAGAGTGTCAGCAATTGCTGCTGTTTGTTGTGTTATCTGAAGAAGAATTCCCGACATGTTTTGTTAGTTTTTATTGCATGTAAAAATATGTAATATTTGTGCCAAAAGTGCCCGGTATACAAATAAACTTTCAACACAAAGGTGTTAATATAACTGTTAATTAAGCATTATATTTTATTCCTTTAGTAAATGGACCGGTATTTTTAATTTAATAGTTCATTAGAAGTGAAAAGCATTAGATTAGTTGAATGCCTGTATTGATTGCTAAAGCATACTAATGGTACTAATACCTTATCAGACTAGTTGACTAATATTGATTTGAATGATAATTAAAAAAACAGGAGGAAAAATATTACATTTTCCTCCCTGTAAATTTATTTAAACCAGGTTTATCTGGTTTATTGTAAAACAATTATTTAATTCAAGACACTCATAAGTACTTTAATGATAACCAATACTACTATGAGGCCAATGAATATAACTGCAAAAGGCTTAAATCCTTTTGCGTTTGATTTTTCTACTGATTCTGACATTTTTAATGAATTTAAGAATTTTAAAATAAAATATGACTTAAAATTATCATGGTCCGATAACCATGGTGCATAATTATTTCATCATCATTTGCAGCTTCATGAAAGCAGTGAATGAAATAATTCGGCATTTAATTAAGTCGATTTCTAAATTCTTAATTTTCTCACTAAAACGAAGAAAGGATGCTCTTTAAAGACTTTGAGACCATTAAAAGAGAATAATTCTGTAGAAACTTTGTTTTTCAATAATGGGAGCCAAATTGAGCAGTAGGTGCCACATGTAAGAGTTTGAATATTGAATACCGGTTGCTGATAGGGACTGGTAACCTCTTTTTCGCCAAAGGGAAGCAGGTAAAAATTCCGTTCATCAAGAAAAGAACCTTTCGTTACACTGTATTTGGCTTTAATGTCAGGCATTACAGAATTAAATGACAAGTTCAATGCAGCAACTAACAGCACTGTAAGTATCGCACTCTGTAATATCTTAAACAATTTTTGCATGCAGCCTTATTATTAAGCTTTGACAAAATTAATCAAAAAGTGGGAACTTAAAAATAGATATGTTGAGATTAATTCCGAAAGCAGTTAGTATGCAAGTATTTACCTAAAAATTTCTTTTACAGCGAAAGTTTTCTTTTAAGTAGTTGTCAAATATACACAATTTTCATTTCAAGTGAAATGGCATTGTCTTATATTTGGACTACAACTAAATGCCTATAAATTCAATCAATCTGCTTGTGACTGATCCTTATTCACTAATTAAAGAAATAAAGGAAGGTAACTCTAAGGCCACAGGA
>JBLMZZ010000058.1:0-60975 GCA_050259095.1 Omnitrophica WOR_2 bacterium
AACTAGTAAGGGAACTTTTGATTTTACTCCATATATAGGGTCAATCTTTTTAGTTATTGGTCTCTTCTTTGTTTATCGTTCATTCTATGGGATGAGAATTAAGAAAGAAAATGTTGAAACACCCACTAAGGTCAAAGTTCAGCAGCTATAGTATTTTTCAATAAGATAAAATGCAAAAGGCCGTCACATTTGCGACGGCCTTTTTATTTTTCAGTCTGTTAATACATACTATTGTGCTTTTCAAAAATGAATAGATAAACACTCATTCTTTTTTACAGGGGTGTGTGGTCCTTTATCAAAGTAGTATTTCATTGAGTTCCTCTATACATCCCATATACCCTCCATATACATCCTATATACATTCCATATACCCTCTATATACATCCCATATACGTTCCAGATACGATTTGCGTATATGGGATCTATTTGCAATGAGATTTCATTGTATACAGGTATCCAGTTAATCATTATTAAATTACTATTAACGTAAGCCAAAAAAAAAGCTATCTGAAGTAGATAGCCTTAGTTTTTTTTATGAGAATGATATTTATTTTTCAGCAAATTCAAGATTGAGAGCTGATCTCCACCAAGGATAGAATAATTTTTGCAATTCAGCAGTTTCAGGGAACTTATAATAGATATAACCTTCAACTGATCCAACGAAGAAACCATTCTTAACTGTCCGGTATAGAACATCACCCTGATAGAACCTGTTGACTGTTTTAGTAGGTTTTTCATATCCCATATGCAGTCCAATAAGGCAATCGCGCAAATGATCTTTATTTGAATATGGCAAATTGCCTACAGGGGCGGAAATTGGATCCTCAGCCAACCTGTTTAAGATTAGCTCGACAAAGACAAGTTTTGGGAAGTAAATAGGATTCTTTGAATCAGTTACCCATTGAGTGAATTTAACAGGATCAAGCTTACTAACAACGCGTGGTGTTACAGGGCAAAGTTGTTGATAGAAATGCAGGGTAGGTTTTGATTCAAGAACATAATCTTTTTTTGTCAACTCCAGTACTTTACCATCAGCAGTGGTAAGATACAGATTTCTAAAAGCGCTTAAAGGAATATTTTCAAGAACTCTGTAAGTTGATAAATACACAGACCTTTTAGGTTGACCATCAACATGAGGAACACAACGGGTTGCAATGCTTTCCAGATTAAAATAGTCACTTTTTAAATCAGGATCAATCTCAAAGAAAAAAGCCTGTCCCTGAGTACGTTTATTGGTACCAACAGCATAGTAAATACCAAATTCTTCTGGAGGAAGCATGGAAGCAATGAGTGCTTCCGGTGTCATGGATAGATAAAGATAATATTTATGGTTCATGTTTTAGTTTGATTTACAGTTACAAACGTACAAGTTATTAGAGTAAAATGCAAATAGAAAAATAATTCTGAGGTACTTTAAATATTATTTGGCAAAAACCTATAGGAAAGTTATTAACCATTGGTTAAAAATAGGCTTTAAGTTCTGATTTACAATTAAATAAGTGCTAAAAAGTTTCAATATCAAAATTTTCGGATTTTGCTATAATAGTTATCTTTGCCAGAAATTTTAACTATTCAACCTTTTGTTCAAATAAATTCAAACATGTCGAAACTAAGTAATGATTTCATCAACCGCCATAACGGCCCCAGGGAAAATGAAATTGCTAAGATGCTTGATGTTGTGGGCGCATCCGACCTGGAGACACTGATCAATGAAACAGTACCTTCTGCCATTCGATTACCAAAACCTTTAAACCTTCCCGAAGGTATGAATGAATGGGAATACTTGTCTCATTTAAAAGAACTTGGCGCTAAGAATAAATTATTCAAATCTTATATCGGACAAGGTTATTTCCCAGCAATTACCCCTGGAGTTATCCAACGAAATATTCTTGAAAACCCGGGATGGTACACATCATACACTCCATATCAGGCTGAGATATCACAAGGACGTTTGGAAGCATTGCTTATATATCAAACAATGATAAGTGACCTTACCGGAATGCCTTTGGCTAATGCATCGTTACTTGATGAAGGTACTGCTGCCGCAGAAGCAATGATCATGCTGTTTAATTCCAGATCACGTGAGGCTGTTAAAGCAAATGCATCAAAATTCTTTGTTTCAGAAAAATTATACATCCAAACAATTGATGTGCTAAAAACAAGATCTACTCCACTTGGTATAGAACTGGTGTTTGGTGATCATAATAATATTGAATTCGACAAATCATACTTTGGAGCAATTATACAGTATCCTGATGAAACTGGTGAAATTTACGACTTCCGTGAATTTACAGCACGAGCACATGCTGATAATGTTATGGTTGCAGTAGCTGCTGATTTAATGAGCCTTGCCTTACTCACACCTCCGGGCGAATGGGGTGCTGACGTTGTTCTCGGTTCAAATCAGCGTTTTGGCTTACCACTTGGATATGGTGGACCTCATGCAGGTTTCTTTGCCGCACGTGAAGATTATAAACGTACAATTCCCGGACGTATCATCGGTATTTCTGTTGATGCTAATGGTAACAGAGCTTTAAGAATGGCCCTTCAAACACGCGAACAGCATATTAAGCGTGAACGTGCTACTTCAAACATTTGCACTGCGCAGGCATTGTTAGCAATAATGTCGGCAATGTATGGTGTTTACCATGGTCCTTCAGGTATTAAACAGATTGGATGCCGGATTAACACACTTACTACCTTACTTTCAGCTGAAGTTGCAAAATATGGTTATAAGCAATTGAATAAAACTTTCTTTGATACTGTTCGCATTGAAGTACCCGAAAATGTGAAAATGGTTGAATTGAAGAAACTTGCCCTTGAAAGCCAGGTTAACTTTAGATATTACTCTGACCGTGTTATTGGTATCAGTATTGATGAAACTACCAATCTGGAAGATTTGAAAACACTTGTGAACATTTTTGCTTCAGCAGCACACAAAGTTTTTAATCCAGATATCGTTATAACTGAAAAATGTCAGGGACAATTATCACTTCCCGAAGCATTAAAGAGAAGGACTTCTTTCTTGAATGATAAAGTATTTAATAGTTATCATTCAGAAACAGCAATGATGAGATTCATAAAGAAACTTGAGAGAAAAGATTTCTCATTGATGAATGGTATGATACCTTTAGGATCTTGTACAATGAAACTTAATGCTGCTGCTGAGCTATTTTCACTTAGTTGGCCTGAGTTTAATAATATACATCCTTTTGCACCAGCAGATCAGGCTGAAGGATATTCATTATTGATTCGTGATCTTGAGAAAGCTCTTTGTGAAATTACAGGTTTTGCTGCCGTTTCATTTCAACCTAATTCAGGAGCGGCAGGTGAATATACAGGTCTGATGGTTGTTAGATCGTATCATTGCAGTAAGAGTGAAGGTCACAGAAATGTTTGTCTTATTCCATCATCTGCTCATGGTACTAATCCGGCAAGTGCAGCAATGGCTGGTATGACAGTCATTGTAGTAAAATCTGATGAACGTGGTAACATTGATCTGGCTGATCTTAAAGAAAAGGCTGAAAAATATAAAGATACCCTTTCAGCTTGTATGATTACCTATCCATCAACTCACGGTGTATTTGAAGAAGGTATTAGAGATGCAATTGCCATAGTTCATGCAAACGGTGGTCTTGTTTATATGGATGGGGCTAATATGAATGCTCAGGTTGGACTTACCAGTCCTGGTTATATTGGTGCTGATGTATGCCATCTTAATCTCCACAAAACATTTGCAATTCCTCATGGCGGTGGTGGCCCAGGTGTTGGACCTATATGCGTGGCAAAACATTTAACCGCTTTCTTACCTGGACATTCAATGGTAAAAACCGGTGGTGAAACTGCAATCCATGCCGTTGCTTCCGCTCCTTTTGGAAGTGCCTCAATTTTACCTATTTCTTATGGGTATATTAAATTACTCGGTGGTGAAGGTTTAACTGAAGCTACCAAAATTGCAATTCTTAATGCTAATTATCTAAAAGCCCGACTTTCTAAGTACTATAAAATCCTTTATACAGGTAAAAACGACAGAGTTGCTCATGAAATGATTCTCGACTGTAATGAGTTTAGCAGATCAGCTGATGTTCAGGTTGGAGATATTGCAAAGAGGTTAATGGACTATGGCTTCCATGCACCAACAGTTGCTTTTCCGGTTCATGGTACATTAATGGTAGAACCTACTGAAAGCGAACCACTTGAAGAACTCGACAGGTTTGTTGAAGCAATGGCTGCTATTAGAACTGAAATTGACGAAATTGCAAACGGTGATGCTGATAAACAAATCAATGTTATAAAGAAAGCACCGCACACCATTGATATGGTAACAGATGAAAATTGGGATTTTCCATACTCACGCGAAAAAGCTGCTTTCCCTGTTCCATGTGATAAAACTGATAAATATTGGCCTACTGTTACCCGTGTAGATGATGCATATGGCGACAGAAACCTTGTTTGTACTTGTGCTCCTGTTTCAGTTTATCAGGAACATTAATTTGATTAAATAAGTAATTTCTTGATTCATAATCCAGTAGGAGGAAAATAAACTAATTTTCCTCCTACTTTCTTTTTATAACCTCCACTCCTATTCTAAGTACTCGAAAATAAAAATATGCTAAATGATGTTAATTATGTTAACAATGTTTATTATCTTTGCATCGTTATTTAAATAAACATCATTATGGTAGATAGAAAAGAAATTCAGGAACAGAGGATTAGATCGTATTTTATTAATGCAGCAAAGGAAACACTAAAAGGAGAAGGGCTCAGAGCAGTTAATGTTAGATCAATTGCCGAGAGAGCCGGATATTCTTATGCTACTCTTTATAACTATTTTAAAGATCTAAATGAACTGATATTCCTTTGTGTGAAGGATTTTACAAATGAATGTGAAACATTCATTAATGAACAAACGCTTAAAGAATCAGCTGGTAGTAAAAGGTTAAAGCTGAAATTACAAGCATTTGTAGATTACTTTGTACAATATCCTGGAATTTTTGATTTAATCTTTGTAGAAACAATGAGAAATACTACAGCAACTCAACAGATTGCTGAACACATTTATTTGTTTCTCGATCAGGTTAGTAAAGAAGATACTGATTATTTGGTACTCAACAAAAAGATTACAGAAAAGGATAGTTCAGAAATGATTACTCTCTTGAAAAATACACTTACGGGACTATTATTATTTTACAATAATCGTATGCAACCTGCAGATTATAAACAGTTCATAGAAATATCGAAAACGCAAATCAATAAGTTGGTTGATCTTCATGTAAAATAATTCATTTAGTAACATCGAATTAAAAAAGGGGAAAACACTTAAGTCTTCCCCTTTTTTTAATATGGCATTTCTATAATTTCTTCTTTAATCAACTCAATTAGAAAGTAATATTATCCAGTGAACCTAACAAATTACTTTGTTGATTAAAGAAGACAGTATCATTTTACAACTTCAACTTTACTCTTTAAGCAAGATTGAATACGTTCCCAAGTGCGCTCAATATCGTTATCCAAACCAACACTGAAACGAATCAATCCTTCACTCATACCCATATCATGTTGAACCTCATCAGGAACTTCACTCGATGTACTCTTTCCGGAATTACTAAATAATGTTTTAAAATAGCCGAGACTAACAGCAAGATATCCAACATCATTCAACTCCATAGCTTCCATAAGTTCTGATGCAGCTTCAGCAGTGCCTAAATCGATAGTGATCATACCACCATAACCATACTCTTTGTTCATTATGCGATTGAGCACTTCATAACCTTTATGGTCAGGTAAACCGGGATATGATGTTTTAAGTCCGGCTTCTTTAAATTTTTTAGCAAGAAACATAGCATTTGAGCTATGCTGTTTCATCCTGATATGAAGTGTGTGAAGGTTTTTGAGTATTGATGAAGAGCGCAGAGGATCAAGTACCGGGCCTAATAACATACAGGTACCGTTATTAACATCAATCAATGAATTAATAAAATCGCTACTTGCACAAATAGCACCAGCAACACAATCATTCTTACCATTGATGAACTTAGTCATACTGTATACTACAATATGAGCACCAAGGCGGGCAGGATTAACAATCATTGGAGTGAATGTGTTATCAACTACCAATGGAATATTGTTATCATTTGCTATTTTGGACAATGCAGGAATATCTGAAATTTGAAGCAATGGATTCGTCATTGTTTCAGTATATATCAGCTTAGTATTTGGACGCATTGCAGCTTTAACTGCATCAAGATTAGTAATATCTACGAAAGTAACTTCTACATTAAACTTCTTAAGATAGTTTGACATGAAGGCAAATGAACCACCGTAAACAGTAACGCTACTTACGATATGATCACCTGAGCCAACAAGGTGTAACATAGTATTTGAAATAGCAGCCATACCACTTGCTGTAACCCAGGCAGCCTCAGTCCCTTCCATTGCTGCCATAGCGTCAGCCAGATATTTGTTGCTTGGATTCCAATGTCGTGAATAAAGAAAGCAACCTTCAGCTTCGCCATGAAAAGTGTCTGTCATGGTTTTTGCTTGCATAAATGTGTAGGTTGCAGAATCTGTAATGGATGGGTTAACATCACCATATTCTCCAAACTGATGGAGATCTTGAATCTGACTTGCTGGATCGAATTTCATGTTTTTCTATTTTAATAGTATATAAATAACTTTAGTTTAGCCTTTAATAATCAACATCTTAGGACTATTTGTGTTATCGGGCAAAGAGTTTGTACTTCATGACAAAAATATCAATTGTTCATTTAATTTAAACATCTACTGCTAATTTTATCGTAAATTGCGCAATATTTTTAAATATTGTAAGTGAATGATTCATTCAATGTATATAAATGTAAGTTAATGATTTAAAAAATGGAAAAAAACTTTCATATTGACAGTTTAGATAAAAAGATACTTAAGCTACTAAATGCAGATTCAAGGATGCCTTTTGTGGAAGTTGCAAGAAATTGCAAAGTGTCAGGAGCTGCTATTCATCAAAGAGTACAAAAAATGCTTGAGGCCGGTGTTATCAAAGGATCCTCTCTTATTTTAAATCCAAAAGGGATGGGTTATCATACCTGCGCTTTCATTGGTATTCAAGTCAACTTAACATCAACTTCAACCCATGATGAAGTATTTGAGAAGATTAAAAAGATTCCTGAAATAGTTGAATGTCATCATATTTCAGGCAAATACTCCTTGTTGGTTAAGCTATACACTAGAAATAATGAGCATTTAAAGGATATCATTGTTGGCCAAATACAGTCAATCCCGGAAATCACCTTTACTGAAACATTCATTTCATTAGAGACTGGATTTGAAAGACAACTTGGACTTTAATACGATTAATATCAGTATCAGCACTACAAGACTTCTTTAGTCATTAAGAAAACAGCCATCTCATTTGTTTAAACACAATTGACTTAACAAATATAGCCTTATGAATCAGGGTAAATCTATTCTTTATATTGCCTGCACACTTGATGGGTTTATAGCAGGAGAAAATAATGACCTTTCATTTCTTTCTATGGTAGAAAAAGATGGTGACGATTATTATGGATATGGGGATTTTATAAAAACAATTGACACAATTATTATGGGAAGAACCACATATGACTGGGTTAACCAGCATGCTCCTGAGTATGTCAATTCTGATAAAGAAACTTACATCATTACTCATTCTCAAAAACTATCAGGTATTGGTAATTCCCAACATTTAAATCTTTATTCAGGTGATCTCCAAAAGCTGGTGACCTCCCTTCTTTCACAGGGTAAGCGAATATTTATTGAAGGAGGTTCAGAGATTATTCAGCAACTTCTATCAGGTCAATTGATTGACGAATTTTATATAGCGATCGTACCAGTATTAATTGGAAAAGGAACACCCCTATTTGGAAATGGCGACTATCCCCCACAAAAACTAAAACTTCAGGAAATAACCAAATACGACACAGGCTTAGTACAGTTACATTACCTAAAATAATTAACAATCAAATATATACTTTAATAAATCACCATTATTCACAAAATTAAGATCGAAAACAAAAGGGCTTTAACCTTGTTGAAGCCGTGAAAATTATATAAGTTTGCACCACATAAATATCGATGAGTTATGAATTATGATTTAATAGTAATAGGTTCAGGTCCGGGTGGTTATGTTGCCGCAATCAGGGCATCGCAACTAGGAATGAAAGTTGGAGTTGTTGAAAAAGCTGAGCTTGGTGGCATTTGTCTTAATTGGGGATGTATTCCAACTAAGGCCCTATTGAAAAGTGCACAGGTTTATGATTATATGAAACATTCATCGGATTACGGGATTAGTTTGGCAGGAGAAGTAAAGCCAGATTTTGAAGCAGTTGTTAAAAGAAGCAGGTCTGTTGCCGATGGTATGAGTAAAGGAATTCAATTTCTTTTTAAGAAAAATAAAGTTGAACATATAGTAGGTTACGGTAAAATTAAACCTGGTAAAATAGTAGAAGTAACTGATAATGATGGAAAAGTAACTGAATATTCTGCTCAACACATCATTCTTGCTACCGGAGCCAGATCACGTGAATTACCTAATTTAAAACAAGACGGTAAAAAAATAATTGGTTACCGGGAAGCAATGGTACTACCACAATTACCTGACAGTATGGTAGTAGTTGGATCCGGAGCTATTGGATCGGAATTTGCATATTTCTATCATACTATGGGAACTAAGGTAACATTAGTTGAGTTTATGCCAAATCTTGTACCAATTGAGGATGAAGAAGTTTCAAAACAATTGGAAAGAAGCTTTAAGAAGGCCGGAATGAAAGTTATGACCTCTTCAACTGTGGATTCAGTGGCTATTGAAGGTGACAAATGTAAAGTCACCATCAAAACCAAAAAGGGCGAAGAAGTTGTTGAAGCAGATATAGTACTTTTAGCAGTAGGCATTACAACAAATCTTGAAAATCTTGGTATTGAAGAGACAGGAATCGTCATAGAAAAAGGCAAAGTTGTTGTCGATGAATTTTACAGAACCAATATTGAAGGAGTTTATGCTATTGGTGATATCGTTCATGGACCTGCACTTGCACATGTTGCATCGCACGAAGGTATAATATGTGTTGAGAAGATTTCGGGTAAAGATGTTGAACCTCTTGACTATGGAAATTTACCAGGTTGTACATATACTCATCCAGAGATCGCATCTGTTGGAATGACTGAAAAAGCTGCCAGAGAAGCAGGGTATGATATTAAAGTTGGCAAATTCCCTTATTCTGCATCAGGTAAAGCAAGTGCGGCAGGAAACAAAGAAGGTTTTGTAAAAGTAATCTTTGATGCAAAATATGGTGAATGGTTAGGAGCTCATCTAATTGGTGATAATGTAACTGAATTGATAGCAGAGGTAGTTGTTGCTCGTAAGCTTGAAACAACCGGAGAAGAAATAATTCAGGCTGTTCATCCTCATCCTACCATGTCAGAAGCAGTTATGGAAGCAGTAGCTGCAGCTTATGATGAAGTCATTCATATTTGATGCTGTTTTTTTAATTTGAACCATACTGTTTGCCTATATATACATGGAAATTTTGAATACTGAAATACCCGGTTTGCTTATAATAAAACCTGATGTTTTTACCGATGAAAGAGGTTATTTCTTCGAATCATACAATCAGGTAAAATTTTTACAAGCAGGCATAGAGGATACTTTCGTACAAGATAATGAGAGCAAATCAATGAAAGGAGTTCTTAGGGGATTACACTTTCAAAAAGACCCATATGCCCAAGGTAAACTTGTAAGGGTGATCAGGGGTGCTGTTTTAGATGTTGCTGTTGATATCAGATCAGGGTCACCTACTTTTGGAAAATGGGCCTCTATTGAACTTACAGGAGATAATAAGTTAATGTATTGGATACCCGCAGGATTTGCACATGGGTTCGTTACTCTTGAAGATTATACCATATTTACATATAAATGTTCACAAGTTTACCATAAGGATTCAGAAGCATCAATAAGGTGGAATGATCCTGATCTGGCAATTCAATGGAACATTCTTGATCCAATACTGTCAGAAAAAGACAGTCGTGCTCCTTTATTCAACGAATATCTGCAATCAATTAATTAACAGGCAATAAACATTTCATTATTATTGTTTCTATAGTTGATTAATTATTAATTTTCCAGACGAAAATTTTAGATTTTACGTTATCTAAGCATTTTCAGCTAACAACTCAAACTTTACATAAGGCATGAAATTTCCTTTCTATAAAACCTCATTCTTTGTATTACTTACAAGCTTATTGATCGTTGGATCATTTAGTTTCTTTACCGGACCGGGGCAAAACAATGATAAACTTTATTATGAGTCATTCACTGAACATAATAAAGCTCATGCACTCATTATACCCGATACTTTATCTTTTGCAAATGAAACAGTACCAGTAGATTTATATTATGTACATGAAGGATTGGATCGTGAGTTACTTGTTAACACTTACTGGCATTCAAACACTATATTAATGTTAAAAAGAGCAGCCCGTTACTTTCCTATAATTGAACCAATACTAAAGAAAAGCCATATTCCTGATGATTTCAAATACATTGCATTGATTGAAAGTGGACTGCTAAATGTAGTATCACCTTCAAATGCAGCAGGGTTTTGGCAGTTTCTTGATAATACTGCCCGTCAATATGGGCTTGAGGTGACTGATGAAGTTGATGAACGATATAATCTTGAGAAAGCAACCTATGCAGCAGGACTTTACTTTCAAAGTTCTTATGATAAATGCAGAAGCTGGACACTTTCGGCAGCATCATACAATGCAGGAGCCGGAAGAATTACACGCGAAACCGGTCGCCAAAAAATAAATGACTTTTATAATCTTTACTTGAATCAGGAAACTTCACGCTATATATATAGAATTCTGGCAATGAAATTAATTTATGAAGATCCAACTGCTTACGGATTTTATATTCGAAAAAGAGATCTTTATCCCTCAATTCCCACTAATTCGATTGATGTTAACTCCAGTGTTCCGGATCTGATTACCTTTGCAAACGAAAAAAAAACTAACTATCGAATTCTTAAGGAGTTCAACCCATGGCTTCGATCAGATAAATTAACTATTACTAACGGTAAAACCTATCAGATTCAACTTCCAAAGGAAGGTTATACCAGTTATAGTAAATTGATGAAAGAACTTAAAAATGCGGATGAAATCATGGGAAAAGGAACACTTGACATTGCTGCTGAGCCATAATTTGATTCATATGGTCGTTTATTAATGGAAAAAGGAAATTTAGCTATAAGTAAGAATATAACGTTACCAGATTCTCAAAACAATCTTGAAGTATTCGGTGCCAGGATGCACAATCTTCAGAATGTTGATACTATAATTCCACGTGATCGTTTAGTTGTAATAACTGGTTTAAGCGGTAGTGGTAAATCATCATTAGCATTTGATACTATATATGCTGAAGGCCAAAGAAGATACATGGAAACGTTTTCGGCCTATGCACGTCAGTTTATAGGTAATCTGGAACGCCCTGATGTAGATCAGATAAATGGTCTCAGTCCGGTAATTTCAATAGAACAGAAATCAACTACAAGAAATCCAAGATCTACAGTAGGGACGATTACAGAGATTTATGATTTTATGCGTTTGCTATATGCCCGTACTGCAGAAGCTTTTTCACCGGTAACAGGAGAAAAACTTATAAAGTACACTGAAGAGCAGATATTCAAACTCATTCTTGAAGATTTCAAAGACAAAGATATTTTGATACTTTCTCCTTTAATAAAGGGTCGAAAGGGACATTACAGGGAATTATTTGAGAACCTGAGGAAACAAGGTTTTCTTAAAGTAAGGATTGATGGTGAATTAAACGAAATAACTTTTGGACTACAACTCGACAGGTACAAAGTGCACGATATAGAACTTGTAGTGGATAAATTAACAGTCAATGAAAAGTCAAAACAGCGGTTAAAAGCTTCACTTCAAACAGCACTTAAACAGGGCAAAGGCACAATAATGCTAATTGAAACAGTTAGCGGAGTGCCCAAGTATCTTAGTAAAAATCTGATGGACCCGGCAACAGGTACAGCATTTGATGAACCTGAGCCTAATTCGTTTTCATTTAATTCACCTTATGGTGCCTGCGAGCAATGTAATGGTCTTGGTACTATAACTGAAATAGACATTAAAAAAATCATACCTGATCCTAAAAAGAGTATTAAAAAAGGCGGAATCGCTCCATTAGGTGAAGCTAAGTCAACCTGGATATTCAGACAGATCGAAGCTCTGGGAGAGAAATATGGTTTTACTCTTGATACTCCGGTTGAGGATATTCCAGAGCATGCACTAAACTCTATTCTTTATGGAAGTGATGAAATACTAAAAATTAAGAATGAATATCTTGGTGTAACCTCATCTTATACACTCAATTTTGAAGGGATTATCAATTTTATAAATAATCAGTTGAATGAAAATACAACCGGCGTAAAGAAGTGGGCAGGTAGTTTCACAAATACAATTGATTGTCCTACATGTAAGGGTCTGAGATTAAAACAGGAGTCTCTGAATTTTATTATTGACGGAAAAAATATTGCCGATCTTTCATTATTGGAATTAAACTCACTTAAAGAATGGTTTGATCAGGATCATTTTAATGGGGATGCACGCAGACAGTTAATTGCACATGATATTATTAAAGAAATTATCAACAGAATTAACTTTTTGCTTGATGTAGGTCTTGATTATCTAACACTTAACAGACCTGCTGGTAGTTTATCGGGAGGTGAAGCACAGAGAATAAGACTTGCAACTCAAATTGGTTCGCAATTAGTAGGTGTATTGTATATACTTGATGAACCTAGTATTGGATTGCATCAGCGAGACAATCAGCAACTTATCAGGGCATTACAAAATTTAAGAGATATTGGCAACTCGGTAATAGTAGTTGAGCATGATAAAGACATGATCTTATCGGCAGATTACATTATTGATGTAGGACCGGGAGCAGGTAAAAATGGTGGTAAAATAGTAGCCGCCGGCACCCCCCAACAAATGCTTGCATGTAATACACTTACTTGCAATTACCTCAATGGAAATCTTCAGGTACCTATACCGGAAAACAGGAGAGAGCCAAATGGCAAATGGCTGATACTTGAAGGAGCTACCGGAAATAATCTTAAAGATATAACTGTTAAAGTACCTCTCGGTGTTTTTATTTGTATAACAGGTGTTTCAGGAAGTGGAAAATCATCGTTGATTAATGAAACCCTTTATCCAATACTAAGTCAACATTTCTATAGATCAGATAAAAAGCCTTTACCATTTAAGAAAATTAAAGGAATTGAGAATCTTGATAAAGTTATAGAGATTGATCAATCTCCGATAGGAAGAACTCCAAGGTCAAATCCGGCAACTTATACCAGTGTATTTGATGATATCAGAAAACTATTCGCCGCAATACCAGAAGCTAAAGTTAGAGGATATCAACCCGGAAGATTTTCATTTAATGTTAAAGGTGGTCGTTGTGAAACTTGTCGTGGAGCTGGAGTAAGAGTGATTGAGATGAATTTTCTGCCAGATGTTCAAGTGGTATGTGAGACTTGTTATGGGAAAAGATATAATCCTGAAACACTTGAGGTTAGGTATAAAGGTAAATCGATTAATGATGTACTCAACCTTACAATCAATCAGGCAGTTGAATTCTTTGAAAATATTCCTTCGATAGTTCATAAAATAAAGACACTAAAAGAAGTAGGATTAGGTTATATAACTTTGGGACAGCAATCAACAACACTTTCAGGAGGTGAAGCACAACGAGTAAAGCTGGCTGCTGAACTATCAAGAAAGGATACCGGGAAAACGCTTTATATACTGGATGAACCAACAACAGGCCTTCATTTTGAAGATGTAAACGTGCTAATGAACGTTTTACATAAACTTGTTGACAGGGGTAATACTGTAATTGTTATTGAACACAACATGGAAGTAATAAAAGTGTCGGATTATATAATAGATTTAGGACCTGAAGGAGGTAAAAAAGGAGGCTATATTGTAGCGCAAGGTACTCCGGAAAGCATATTAAATAATACGGAAAGCCTTACATCTGAGTATCTTAAGAAAGAATTAAACTTATAGGTTGTTATATTTTCTATATCAATAAAATTTTTTTTTGAATCTTTATAGTAAATGTATTATATTTACGCCCGATTAATAAGATCATTACTAAAGACAAAGTATTTTGAATGCATCCAATAGGACTGAATGAAGAAGAGAGAATAAGAGAAGCGATCACTCCAAAGAGTTGGAATGAGATCATGACCAGCGACTCCTGGGAGGTATTCAAAATAATGGCAGAGTTCGTTGAAGGTTTTGAAAAGTTGGGGCGTATAGGACCATGCGTTACCATATTCGGTTCAGCACGTACTCATTCTTCCAATAAATACTATAAACTTGCTGAAGAGATTGCATATCTCCTAACGAAGAAAGGGTTTGGAATTATTTCAGGTGGAGGACCGGGAATAATGGAGGCGGCAAATAAAGGAGCTCATTTTGGAGGAGGGAAATCTGTTGGGTTGAATATAGAATTGCCTTTTGAGCAAAGCTCCAATCCATTCATTGATCCCGATAAATTGATCACCTTCGATTACTTCTTTGTTAGAAAAGTAATGTTCATGAAGTATTCACAGGGATATATTGTATTGCCAGGTGGCTTTGGTACTATGGATGAGTTATTTGAAGCTATTACTTTAATTCAAACGCATAAAACAGTAAAATTCCCAATCGTTCTGGTTTCAAAAGATTTTTGGGGTGGATTGATTCAATGGATTCAAGAAAGAATGCTTTCAGAAATGAATATAAATAATATTGATATGGAGATCTTTTCAGTGGTTGATACACCTGAAGAAGCCGTTGAAATAATTGAAAAATATTATAATAAGTACGCATTAAAACCTAATTTTTAAGACTGGCCGGGAATCCAGGCTTTTGTTTATTATTTACTTACAAACTTTAAAACATGACATCATTAAAACTGATTCAGTTAAATTTTGAGACAGGTGGATATAATCTGTTAGCCAGAGTTATTATTAATGGCAAACCTGCTCTTATGATGGTTGATACAGGATCTGCTACAACAGTTCTTGATACGGACCATCTTCAAAAATTCGTAAATCAAACAGAGCTTAAACGTAATTCACGTCGTAGTGCCACAACAGGGGGAGCAAGTGTTTATAGCTACGTTGCTACAATTGAAACATTAGAAATTGGCTCTATCATCATCAATGATTATAAAGCAGCTGCACAAGATTTAGGATTGATCAACAGAGCATTTCGTGGAATGGGAAACCCACAAATTGATGGTTTGTTAGGTTGTGATTTATTGCGCCATTGTAAGGCTGTTCTTCGTTTTGATGAAAGAGTTCTTGAACTTCATGCTCTTGAAGAACCGACTGAAGTTTCAAAAAATGCTATAATTGAGTAAGTATTAACTTGCCTGTGTAAATTAAATTCTTTTGAGAAGCGACTATCATGTATAGTCCGCTTCTCAATTCATTTAGTCTTAATTCTATTTCACTCCCTCTATAATTTCCGCTTCTCTCAACCTGTCCCATCTGATTATAGATTAAGATTTCCCATTCACCATCATTAGGCAAATACAAATGTGCCATTGTATTTACCGGATTAGGAAATATTTTTAGCCTTGTGTTTGAATCTGGGTTCTCTGCAAATCCAAAAGGACCAGGGACAGTACCTTTAAACATTGAAACACCTCCCCCATAATTGCCCATTGCCATATCATGATAACCATCTTTATTGATATCACTTACTGTAGCTGATACTCTGATCCCTTCATTAAGTGAGCTAAAGACATCCTCTTTCTTAATAAAAGCATCATTAAAATTTGCTGAAAGGTCAGGATAATAGTATAACTTACCGGATTCAGAACCAACAAGCAACTTTAGTTTATTCTGCTTATCCCTAAACAAAGATGGTACACTGTAACCGGTATATGAATGGTTGTAATCAGTAACATTAATCTGTCCATAATTGCTGGTAACCAAACTAAAGGAGGGAGACTGCAACGTACCGGTATTTAAATATAAACTTAAAGTACCATTTCTGTTGCCAGCTAAAATATCAATTAATCCGTCATTGTTAACATCTTCTAAATCAGGTGTAACAAAAGTCTCACCATTCTGCACTGAGATGTTTATCGGTAAACGATAAATTGGAATATCTCCATTGTAACCTTCGTTTATAAAGAGTAAGAATTTTGATTCAGAAGTACCCAATAGCATATCATTCAACAGATCACCGTTTACATCCTTAAAAGTTGGGAAAATACTTAACAATTTCAAATTACTTAAACCATTGAAATCGTTAGTAATAAGTTGAAATTCAGGCTTAACAGAAGTACCTGTATTTTTGTAAAGGCTGATAGAAGAAATATAATTGCATATCAACTGACCATTATCATTATAAAAGAGAGTATCAAGTAATCCATAATTACTAATAATCAAATCAGTGAGTGAATCATTTGTTATATAGGCAAACACCGGATATGATCCTAATCCACAGTCTATAGTACCTTCCTGAAGAAAAGAATCAGTAATTTTATTAAATCCTGTACCACTGGTTGATTCATTGTATTGCCAAATACTATGATTGCCTGCTGAACGGGTTAACCCCGGATCAAATGGCGAAACAATCAAATCTTGAATATTATCATTATAAATATCAACTTGTTGAATCGAAGGGAAAGAAGCTAGTTTAACAGGTGACTGTATAGGGAATGAATCAATTACAGAAGTCACACTTGCATTTAAATTGGTACCTGTATTAATAAGACCTTGAATATTCAAATAATCGACATCGCCTAACACAAGATCAAGGACATTATCCTGATTTATATCAATGAGACACAATGTTGAACCTGTATGTCTTTCACCAGCTGTTTCGCGTATACAAGATCCATCTATCTGATAATTAGACTTTGCAAGATCCGGGCAAGTATCAAGAAGAATTTGATTTGATTCAGCATTTTCAGCAAATCTTCCCCAGCAATAATCAGTTTTCTGATAGAGCAGAGAGTCTGAATTACCGTAAGTTTCGATAGACATATTTTTATGCAATTCTACAAATGACCCTAATCCCCAAAAGGTCATAATATCCAGGTCTGTATCATTATCTATGTCAACAATTGCAGGGTAATCAACATTAGTCACAAGCAAATTAGTATAAATGTTTCCCTGAAGTGACTTTATAAACTGTTTTACAGCTTTTTCAAACTTAGGTTGGTTAGTTGAAACATTCTTATACACCATGATACCACCAGTAGTATATGTAAAGATATCAGGTTTGCCATCATTATTGTAATCATGAATTTGAAAAATATCAGTGATTGGGGGAAAGAACTTACGATAATAAGGATCAAACTCATACCAACCTGAACCATTGGTATCTTTATAAATAAATGGAAGTAGCCGGTTTCCATGTCTATCAAATATAATTATATCGTCAAGACCATCATTATTAATATCCATTTGACCAAGTTGAACATTATTCATCCCACCAGTCCACGGATTAGGCAAAAACGAATTATCAACTTTGACTTTCAAATCAATCCAATTACTAAATCCATATTGATAATTTGTCTGGGATTTTGAAGATTGAGAGCCTAGAAGAAAAGTCAATAAGAGGAATAAAATATTTAAAAACACTGATTTAAAGTTACTCATATAAAATTTAGCTTATTTTTGCTTCATGGTTTTACTTTAAAATGAAGAAAATTGTGGTCCAACTGAGCAAAATATTAAGTTGATCAAAGAATTATACAAAGATAAGGATTACTGATCGATTTAATAAACGGACTCATTTTTATAAGTTTAGGTTAAAAACAGAGCAAAAAAAAACTTCAGAAGTTACATTGGTTAATTCTGATAGTTATTCTATATTTGCAAACTCAAAAAAAAGTCTATTTATTTATTAATCTAATTACCACATGCAGAATAAAGGTGCTATTAAATTTTTCGCGATTGCATTGGCAATTGTGTGCCTTTTTCAGCTTTCATTCACATTCTTTTCAAAAAGGGTTGAGAGTAAAGCCAGGAATTACGCCAAAAATGAGATTGCTGCACGTCAGGCTAAAGAATTAGCAAATGGGAACTCAGTACGTGAGATTCCAATTTACGATTCTATAGTAAAAGCTAGAGAAGCTTACTATCTTGACTCAATGGCCAATCTACCAGTATATAATATATTGGTCAGGAAATATACTTACCAGGAAGTTAAGGAACGTGAATTAAACCTTGGTCTTGACCTTAAAGGTGGTATGAACGTTACCATGGAAGTATCGGTCGTAGATATTGTAAAAGCATTAGCTGACAATAGTGATAATCCAGTCTTTACACAGGCAATTCAAAAAGCAGTTGAAAAGCAAAGAAATAGTCAGGAAGACTTTGTTACTCTTTTTGGTCAGGCTTTCAAGGAAGTTGATCCAAACGCTAAGTTAGCAGCTATCTTTAATACTGTTGATCTTAAAGACAGGGTGACATTTAACTCGACGAATGATGAAGTATTGAAAGTTATTAGGGAGGAAACCAACGGTGCAATTGACCGTACTTTTAATATTCTTCGTACTCGTATAGACCGTTTTGGAGTTGCACAGCCTAATATTCAAAAGATGCAAACTGCTGGACGTATACTTGTGGAATTACCAGGTATTAAAGAACCGGCACGTGTTAGAAAACTGCTGCAAGGAACTGCACAGCTCGAATTTTGGGAAACATATCAATTCGCCGATATCATTCAGTTCTTTGAAGAAGCTAATAAACGTCTTGCAACAGCTGGTGTAGAAGTATCTGACTCAACAAATCTTAATGATATCTCAGCCACTGATAAAACAACAGTTGCTTCAGCTGATACAGCAGTTGCTCCTGCTAAGGACACAACTCAACTGGCTAAAGACACATCTCTACTTGAGAAGATCGGTGACACAACAGCAAAAAATAAACAAAAGGAATCTTTTGAAAAATATGCCAAAGACAACCCACTGTATGCTTATCTTCATCCTGCTATCTTTGCTGATGAAAGTGGAAAATACTTCCCAGGTAAAGGGGCAACAGTAGGTTATGCTGCAATTAAAGATACTTCAAGAGTAAATAAACTCATCAAAAGAATTGCTAACGTTTTCCCAAGAGATCTTAAACTTGAATGGACAGTAAAACCTGAAAAAGAAAGACCAGATGTTCTTGAGTTAGTAGCTTTAAGAGTTACAAACCGTGATGGTAAAGCTCCTCTTGGTGGTGAGGCTGTAGTTGATGCACGTCAAGATTATGATCAGAATGGCCGTGTAGAAATCACCATGCTCATGAACAATCAAGGTGCTAAAGTATGGAAGAGACTCACAGCTGACAATGTTGGAAAACAAGTTGCTATTGTTCTTGACAACTATGTGTATAGTGCACCAATGGTTAACGGTGAAATACCTAATGGACGTTCTTCAATTTCAGGTAATTTCACGATTGATGAAGCACAAGACTTAGCAAATATTCTTAAAGCCGGTAAATTACCCGCACCTGCACGTATTGTTCAGGAAGAAATTGTAGGCCCTTCTTTGGGACGTGAATCAATTAATTCAGGTCTTGCCTCTTTTGTTATTGCCTTTGTACTTGTATTACTCTATATGGGTGGTTATTATAATAAGGCAGGTTGGATTGCTGATATTGCTTTGGTTGCAAATATCTTCTTCATCTTTGGTGTTCTAACTTCACTCGGAGCAGTTTTAACATTACCTGGTATTGCCGGTATTGTTTTAACACTCGGTATGGCGGTTGACGCGAATGTTATTATCTATGAACGTATACGTGAAGAAATAAGAGCTGGAAAGGGCTTAAGATTAGCTATAGAAGATGGATATAGTAATGCTTATTCGGCTATTATTGACGGTAATGTAACTACACTTCTAACGGGTATTGTTCTTTATATCTTTGGTTCTGGTCCTATTCAGGGATTTGCTACTACCCTAATCATTGGTATTATCACTTCTCTTTTCACTGCTATCTTTATTTCGAGAATTATTTTTGAATATCTGCTCAAGAAGAATAAGTCGATCAGTTTTGATAATGTGTATACAAAAGATGCTTTCGTTGGTATCAATATTGACTTTATTAAAATTAGAAAAACACTCTATATAGCTTCTTCAGTAGTCATTTTAGCTGGTATAATCTCACTCGCTACCAAAGGATTAAACTTTGGTGTTGATTTTACAGGAGGTAGAACTTATGTAGTTCGTTTTGATCAGGATGTTACTACTAATGATGTCCGTCAGGCTTTAAGTAAACAATTTGGCGAATCTCCTGAAGTAAAAACCTTTGGTGGTAACAATCAGGTGAAGATAACCACTAAATACAATATCGAAAACGATTCAAAAGAAGCCGATAGTCTTGTTGAATCTAAACTCTTTGACGGCCTTAAAGGATTTTACAAAGTTCCTTTATCAAAAGCTGAATTTACTTCAGATCTTGGTACTAAAATTCTGGGACGTTTAAGTTCACAAAAGGTTGGACCAACTATTGCTGATGATATTAAAAAGGGTGCTTTAATGGCTGTATTCTTTGCTCTGCTGGTAATGTTTATTTACATTGCTATCCGATTCAAGAAATGGCAATATGGACTTGCAGGTGTAATTTCGCTTGCTCATGATACAATGATTACCATTGGGGTATTTTCAATTTTCTATGGAATACTACCCTTTAACCTTGAAGCGGATCAAGCATTTATAGCTGCGTTGCTTACAATTATCGGGTATTCAATCAACGATACTGTTATTATCTTCGATAGAATCAGGGAGTTCTTAGGATTACATCCAAAACGTACTTTAAAGGATAATATGAATCAAGCTATGAACAGTACACTAGGAAGAACCTTCAATACATCAGGTACAACTCTTGTTGTTTTGATCGCAATATTCATATTTGGTGGTGAAGTCATCAGAGGATTTGTATTTGCTCTTCTCATTGGTATTGCAATTGGAACTTATTCTTCAATCTTCAATGCTGCTGCTTTAGCATACGACTTTATCATGATTTCTGATCGTAAGAAAGCAAAAAAAGCTCTTGAAGTTAAAAAAGTTAAAAGCTAAGAATTAATAAATTATTTTTTAAAGAAAAAGCTACCAAATTCCGGTAGCTTTTTCTTTAAATACCACTTAAGCAATTATATCATTAATGCTTATCTTTACATTCTAAAATAAGAATTCATGTCAGGGTGTTTATTATTTCTCGATATAAGTGGTGGGGAGTTCTTAGTTATTATGATTGTGGCTTTCCTTGTATTTGGACCAAAAAAGCTACCAGAAATAGCTCGTAAACTTGGACGAACAGTGAATGAAATAAAGAGTGTTTCAGGAGAATTGACACGTGAATTCACAAATGAAACCCGGAATATCACTAATGAATTAAAATCAGCAAGGGATTCAGCCAGAGTTGTTAGTGAACAAATTGATTTAAACAAATCAACCAGTGAAATTAGTTCTCAGTCAAATCAAGAAAAAAATATCATACAAAATAAACCTAGTGATAAAGTTGATGTTAGTAATGGCAGTGACAATAATGAGACCAGTGATGACGTTAGTCGTGCTACAAAGTAACCACATATCAGTAGGTTGAACACTCAACAACATATTTCATGAACCCAAGAATATTATCCTTTCTGTTCTTGTTATTTCTTGCAGCACCTGATTTATCGGCACAGGGACGCCGGATGGCAGCAGCAGATGATGCATTTAGTACTTTCCAGTACAATGTTGCTGTCAGCAGGTACAAAAAAGCATATTCACGCACAAAAAGTCGTCCAGAAAAGGACCGTATTTCTTTTAAAATGGCTGAATGTTACCGGATGATGAATAATACCAAACGGGCTGAGGTTAACTATAAAAGAATGATTACTAGTGACTTTGCTAAAAAGAACCCTGTTGCATATCTTAATTATGCTGATATGCTGAAAGCGAATGAAAAATACGATCTTGCAAAAGACTTCTATACTACTTACTCTGAAAGCGTTCCTGAAGACCCTCGTGGACCAAATGGAGTTCAATCATGTACTATGGCAAAACAGTGGATTGAAAATCCAACCAAGTATTCAGTTGAAAATTTAAAAAAAATCAATTCAAAGTCGGATGATTTTGCTGCTACCTACACTGATAAATTCTATAATGCACTAATTTTTACTTCAACAAGAGAAGGCAGTACAGGTAAAGGACTTGATGGTTGGACAGGCCAAAATTTTAGTGATTTGTTTCAAACAAGACAAGATAGAAAAGAAGAATGGAGTACACCTACACTTGCAGAAACTGAAGGAAAGCTAAATACCACAGCTAATGAAGGAACACCTGCATTTAACGCAAGTTTTAGTACAATGTATTATACTAAATGCGGCAATGAAAGTATTGATGGGTCAAACTGCAAGATATTATCTATAAAACGCTCTGGTAAAGGATGGGGCGAACCTGAATTAGTTGATCTTTCAAGCGATAGCACGGTAACAAATGGACATCCGGCTATTAGTGGGAATGAATTAGTCATTATTTTTTCTAGTGATCGTAAAGGTGGTGCAGGTGGCAAGGACCTCTGGATTGCTACCAGAAAAACAGTGTCTGAGAAGTTTAACAAACCACTTAATATTGGAAATCTTATAAATACTCCCGGCGATGAAGTATTTCCATTTCTAAGAAATGATACCACTTTATATTTTGCATCAAATGGACATCCGGGTTTGGGAGGATTAGATATTTTTAAATCGACTAAACGAGGTGATGAATGGACTAAACCTATGAATGTAGAAGTGCCATTAAATACAAGCGGAGATGATTTTGCTATGGTATTTAAAGCTGGTGAAGACGCAGGAGTTTTTTCATCAAACCGTAAAGGTGGAAGAGGTGGAGATGATATCTACTCATTTAACAATCCTCCACTTGTATTCACTCTTGCAGGTACTGTTAAGGATGATCGTACACTTCAGTTTGTTCCTATGGCTTCTGTAAAACTCGTTGGTTCAGACGGCTCTTCTGTAGAAGCAAAAACGGATCCTAAAGGATTTTACTCTTTCAGTAAATCACAGATTAAACCAAACACAACTTATGATCTTACAGTTGTGAAAGATAATTATTTCAATACTAAAGCTCGTGAAACAACGGTTGGATTGGATAAAAATAAGGATTTTGTAATAGACTTTATGCTCCAGCCAATTCCTGAAAAACCTGTTGTACTTCCCGATATTCTTTATGATCTGGCTAAGTGGGATCTAAAACCACAGTATCAGGATTCATTACAGGGTTTGATAAAAACTCTTCTTGATAATGAAACTATTGTTATTGAACTTGCTGCACATACTGACTCTCGTGATACCGAAGAACGAAATGATATCTTATCTCAGCGAAGAGCTGAATCAGTTGTAAATTATTTAATTGAACGTGGTATTGATCCGGCACGATTAGTAGCTAAAGGGTATGGAGAAAGAGTACCCAGAACATTAGCTAAAAATATAACAAAAGATGGCTTCCTCTTTAAAGCAGGCACTACTTTGACTGAACATTTTATTGATTCATTACCCTCTGTAGCTGAAAAAGAAGCCGCGCATTCTCTTAACAGACGTACAGAATTCAAAGTGTTAAGTAAAGATTTTGTACCGAAACCTAAAAATCAGGAATTCACACAACAAAAAGTTGAAGTTAAAGTAAATCCCGAAGATAATATTGTTCAACTAAGCTCAGGTAAAGGTGGTTCGCTTATGATACCTGTTGTTATTAACGGAATTACTGTTAATGTTATGCTTGATCCTAACGATCGTGGTTTCATATTCTCTCTACCCGAAGCACAGAAATTACTGCAAAGCGGAACTATTACTAAAGATGATTTCGTTGGTAATGTTGAACAAATTCTTGCTGAAGGTTCTATAGCAGATAAAGCTGTATTTAAAATTAAAGAAATGAGGATAGGGCCACGTACTGCATCAAATATTGAAGCTTCAGTATCTCTTAAACTTACAGAAGGTGTGATTATGGGCGAAAGTACAATAAGCATGCTTGGAAGGTTTAAACTTGATCAAGCTAAAAAACAACTAATTTTCCAGTAGTCTTAACTAATTACTTATTCAAAATACAGGGGATAGATTTGACAAATTGTTAATTTTATCCCCTGAAAAATAATATTTATGTCACAGGATTCAAGATACACACGAAGAGGAGTTTCAGCGGATAAAGAAGATGTGCATGAAGCAATAAAGAATATTGATAAAGGGATATTCCCAGGTGCTTTCTGCAAAATTATTCCTGATATACTTGGTAATGATCCTGAATGGTGTAACATTATGCATGCAGATGGAGCTGGAACTAAATCTTCATTAGCATATCTCTACTGGAAAGAAACCGGTGATATGTCTGTTTGGAGAGGAATAGCCCAGGATGCAATTGTAATGAACACGGATGACTTATTATGTGTAGGCGTTACTGATGATATGCTCATCTCAAGTACCATTGGAAGAAATAAGAATCTTATACCTGGCGCCATTATTGCTGAAATCATAAATGGAACAGAATCATTTCTTGAAAGATTAAGAGCCAATGGTATTGGAATTTGGTCTACAGGTGGTGAAACAGCAGATGTTGGCGATCTTGTAAGAACTATTATTGTTGATTCTACAGTAACAGCCAGAAGCAGAAGAGATTTAATTATCTCCAATGATTCAATTGCAGGAGGAGATTTAATTGTTGGCTTATCCTCATCAGGTCAGTCAAGCTATGAAGAAGAATATAATGGCGGTACAGGAAGTAATGGACTTACTTCAGCACGTCATGACTTACTTAATAAGGTATATGCTGAAAGATACCCCGAATCATTTGATCCTTCAATTCCCGAAGATTTGATTTATAGTGGAAATATGAGTTTAACCGCTCAATCACCAATAAAGGGTCTTGATTTTGGGAAATTACTCCTCTCCCCCACCCGCACCTACGCTCCTGTAATAAAAGAGGTATTGAAAGAACTAAGGCCAATAATTCATGGAATGGTTCATTGTTCCGGAGGTGCCCAAACAAAGGTGATGCACTTCGTTAAAAATATACATGTTGTAAAAGATAACCTTTTTGATATTCCTCCCTTATTTAATATTATTCGTGAACAGTCAGGTACTTCGTTGAAAGAAATGTACAAAGTATATAATATGGGGCACCGGATGGAGCTTTATGTGCCTCAACAATATGCTGATCAGATAATAAAAATATCTGAAACATTTAATATTGAAGCACAGGTGATCGGTCATTGCGAAAATTCAACAAAAAACAAACTAACTATCCATTCTCAGGAAGGTATACTTGAATATTAAGGGTTTGTCCCATTCACTGACTTCGTTACGACCAACTAACCACTAAATAGCGGTCACTATTTTTTGTAACTTTGTGCCCTCAAATTATAATACTATGCTCGACAAGCTTGAAGCAATATATAACCGTTATGTAGAGATCGAAAAGCAAATGAACGATCCGGGAATAATGAGTGATATGAAAGCTTATATTAAATTAAGTAAAGACTATAAGGAACTACAACCTGTAATTGAAGCGTATAAGGAATACAAACTTGTAATGGATAACATTACACATACCAAAGAAATACTTTATCAGGAAAAGGATGAAGAGTTTCGGTCAATGGCAAAAGATGAACTTAATTCCCTGAACGAAAAAAGGGATATTATGGAGGAAGATATTAGACTTATGCTTATTCCTTCAGATCCTCAGGATGGTAAGAATGCTATTCTTGAAATAAGAGCAGGTACAGGTGGTGATGAAGCCAGTATATTTGCCGGTGATCTTTATCGTATGTATTCAAAGTTCTGTGAAACAAAAGGTTGGAAGATGGAACTTGTTGATTCTACAGAAGGAACTGTTGGAGGATTTAAAGAAATAATTCTAAATGTAAGTGGTGAGAATGTTTATGGACAGCTAAAATATGAATCGGGAGTACACCGCGTACAAAGAGTTCCACAAACAGAAACCCAAGGTCGTGTTCATACCTCTGCTGCTTCAGTAGCAGTACTTCCCGAAGCCGATGAATTTGATGTTGATCTCAAACCTTCAGATATTCGAAAAGACACATACTGTTCTTCAGGACCGGGTGGTCAATCAGTTAACACTACTTACTCAGCTGTAAGATTGACACATATTCCTACCGGTATTGTAGTTACATGCCAGGATCAGAAATCTCAGCTAAAGAACTTTGATAAAGCTCTTACAGTCTTGAGATCACGCCTATTTGAACAAGAATATCAAAAATATCTTGACGAAATTTCAAAGAAACGTAAGACAATGGTTTCTACAGGTGACAGATCAGCGAAAGTTAGAACATATAATTATCCTCAAAGTAGAATTACCGACCATCGTATAAATCTTACCGTTTATAATCTTACTACTTTTATGGATGGAGATATTCAGGATATGATTGATTCACTTCAATTAGCTGAAAATGCAGAAAGGCTGAAAGAAGCCGTAGGTTAATCACACTTACTAACAACCAACAACATGAACCGCAGTCAACTTATTGAAATCATAAAAAATAAGCGCTCATATCTCTGTGTAGGTCTCGACAGCGATATCAATAAAATACCCAAACATTTGCTTACTGGCAATGATCCGGTTTTTGAGTTTAACAAGCATATCATTGATGCTACTCTTGATTTTGCAGTTGCCTATAAACCTAATCTTGCATTCTATGAAGCCAGAGGCCTTTCGGGTATGCAGAGTTTTTACAAGACTATAGAGTACCTTAATCAATATAAAGATTCATGTTTCACAATTGCTGATGCAAAAAGAGGTGACATAGGTAATACCTCAGCACAATATGCAAGTGCGTTCTTTGACAATAAGACAGGTCATGATTTCGATGCAGTAACAGTAGCACCTTACATGGGTGAAGATTCAGTTGTACCTTTCCTGACTTTTAAAGATAAATGGGTCGTTATACTTGCGCTCACATCCAATAAAGGAGCTGCAGATTTTCAGCTTATTACTGACAATTATCAAGAGAGGTTGTTTGAGCATGTACTTAAAACTGCTTCAACATGGGGAAGTGCTGATAATACTATGTTTGTTGTAGGCGCTACCAGAGCTGAAATGCTTTCAGATATTAGGAAGATTGTACCGTACCATTTTTTATTAGTACCAGGTGTTGGCGCACAAGGCGGAAGCTTGAAAGAGGTTGCTCAATATGGGTTGAATGAAGATTGTGGTATCCTGGTCAATGCATCCAGAAGCATTATCTTTAATAGCATTAATATTGACTTTGCTGAAAAAGCAAGAGAAGAAGCCCATAATATGCAGAAAGAAATGGAGATAACCCTCAGGGAAAAAGGAATAATATAAAAACCTGGAAAAGATACTATTAGAACACTTTAAACACATTATTTAACCCTACTGAATATTTGATGGACCATTAAAAAGTATTCAATAATTACTTAACAAAAAAGCTGTCTTCTCTAAGACAGCTTTTTTTGTGATATAATAACATACTCACTTTAAAATTCAACTTTAATTTACAGCATAAAAAAAAGGCTGTCCCTTTCAAAACAGCCTCTTTTAAGTTTTATTTAGATTAATCCAGAATATAATTCCAATTGAAAATATCTGGTTCTTCACCGTACTGAATTCCTTGTAATTGCTTGTACAATTTAGTTGATACAGGACCTGCTTCACCATCTTTGCAATAAGAATAAACCTGACCGGTTAAATGATCATCAATGCGACAAACAGGTGATATAACTGCAGCGGTACCACAAGCACCAACTTCATCAAACGTATCAAGTTCAGAAACTTCAATAGGTCTTACTTCTACTTCCATTCCAATCTTATGAGCAATATCCATCAAGCTTTTGTTTGTTATTGATGGAAGTATAGAATCGGATTTTGGAGTAATATACTTGTTACCTTTAATAGCAAAGAAATTTGCTGGTCCGGCTTCATCTATATACTTCTTTTCACGTGCATCAAGGAATAAAGCTGCAGCATAACCACCGGCATGAGCTTCTTCACCTGCAACTAAACTGGCAGCATAATTTCCACCAACTTTATATCTTCCGGTACCTTTAGGAGCAGCACGATCGTAATCGCGTGCTATTTGAAGTGTAACAGGTTTAAATCCTTCTTTAAAATATGGTCCTACAGGTGTAACAAAAACAACAAATAAGTACTCATCAGCGGGTTTAACACCTACCCTGGCACCAGTACCAATCAAAAGAGGGCGGATATATAATGAGGCTCCTGTTCCGTAAGGTGGAATAAAGCGTTCATTGAGCTTAATTGATTTTACTATTGCTCCTAGAAAAATCTCTCTTGGAACTACAGCCATCATTACTCCATTAGCAGAACTCTCCATGCGCATTGCATTCTCTTCCCAACGGAAAATACGAATCTTGCCATCTTTTCCCCTGAAAGCTTTCATTCCTTCAAAAGCTTCCTGTCCATAGTGAAGTGAAGAGGCGGCCATGTGTATATTAATAAATTCAGAAGAAGAAGTTTCAAGTTCTCCCCATTTGCCATTCCTGTAATAACAGCGAACATTATAATCTGTTTTCACATAGCCAAAAGGTAAATGGCTCCAGTCAATTTCTAACATAATGCTTATATTTTAAAGGTTTTTGTATTGCACCAATAATGAGGCTAAATTAGAAAGATTCCTTCATTTGGCAATGATAAAATGAAATTTGTTGCAATATATTTATTTTTTTTGTCAGTCATTTTGTCAGTTTTTTAAGATGGCATACCATTTGACAATACTCTGAAAAATCAAACTTTAAAATCATTTTAAGATATGCAGACAGGGAAAATTAATGTTCAAACGGAAAATATTTTTCCTATTATTAAAAAATTCCTCTACTCCGATCATGAGATCTTTCTAAGAGAGCTAATTTCTAATGCGGTTGATGCCACACAAAAACTCAAGGCACTCAGCTCAATGGGACAATTTAAAGAAGATCTCGGTGATCTGACAATTGAGGTTGTTCTTGATAAAGACAAGAAAACACTCACTGTTAGTGACCATGGTATTGGAATGACAGCAGATGAAGTTGATAAATATATTAACCAGATCGCATTCTCCGGCGCAGAAGAGTTTGTTAAAAAATATAAAGGTAAAAGTGAAGCCGATGCTGCACAGTTAATTGGTCATTTTGGTTTGGGATTTTATTCTTCTTTCATGGTTTCAAAGAAAGTTGAAATTTTCTCCAAAACTTATAAGAAAGGTCCTGGCTCAAAAGCTGTTAAATGGGAATGCGATGGTAGTCCTGAATATACTTTAGTTGAAACAGAAAAAAATAATCGCGGAACAGATATAGTACTTCATATCGCTGATGATTCAGCAGATTTTTTGGAAGAAGCCAAAATACTTGAACTGCTCAAGAAATATTGTAAATTCTTACCTATACCAATTCGTTTTGGAAATGAGAAAAAATATGAAAAGGTAGAAGGTGAGAAAGATGACAAAGGCAATGACAAGTACGAAGATCATGAGTATCCCCGGATAATCAATAATACCAATCCTGCCTGGAAACGCAAACCAAGTGAATTAACTACCGAAGATTATAATAGCTTCTATAGAGAGCTTTATCCATTTACCTTTGAAGAACCTTTGTTCAATATTCATTTGAATGTTGATTATCCTTTCAATTTAACAGGTATACTTTATTTCCCGAGGGTTAAAAAGAATATCGAAGTTCAAAGAGAAAAGATTCAATTGTATTCAAATCAGGTCTTCGTAACTGATTCAGTAGAAGGTATCGTACCTGATTTCTTAACATTGATGCACGGGGTACTTGATTCTCCCGATATCCCTTTGAACGTCTCACGTTCTTATTTGCAGAGTGATTCGAATGTTAAGAAGATCTCGAATCATATAATGAAGAAAGTTGCTGATAAACTAGAAGAGATTTTCAAGAATAATCGTGAAGAATTTGAAAGCAAATGGGATGATATCAAGATTTTTATTGAGTATGGAGTAATCAGTGAACCGAAATTTTGGGAAAGAGCTGAAAAATTTGCTCTTCTGAAAGATACTGAAAATAAATTTTACACTTTTGAAGAGTATAAAAACAAGATTAAGGACAGCCAGACTGATAAGGACAAAAAGTTGATTTATTTATATGCATCAGACGTTGTTGAACAGCATGCATTCATTGAACCAGTGCGTGATCTTGGTTACAATATTTTGGTAATGGACGGAGTTTTAGATAACCATTTCATCAATGCACTTGAACAGAAGTTCGAAAATGTTGGTTTTGTAAGAGTGGATTCAAATGTACCCGATAAACTAATAAATAAAGAAGAACCTCTGCCATCAAAACTTTCGGAAGATGAACAAAATAAAGTAAAACCAGTATTTGAAGAAGTAGCAGGGAAAGAACAGTTCCATGTTATCTTTGAAAGTATGAGTGAAAGTAGCATGCCGGTTCAGATCATTAAACCTGAATTTATGAGGCGTATGAAGGATATGTCGATGCTTGGAGGTGGAGGTATGAGTTTTATGGGTAATTTCCCTGAATCATACAATCTGGTTGTTAATTCAAATCATCCTTTGATTCTGAAAATTGTTGGTGAAACTAATGATGATAATAAAAAGAAGATGGTTAAACAACTTATTGACATCGCTAAATTATCTCAGAATCTACTTAAAGGAGAAGAGTTAACAGGTTTTATTAAAAGAAGTATTGAAATTTTATAATGAATTTTATACAATGATGAAAGGATGCCCGGCTTAGAAAGGCCGGGTTCTTTTTAATGATAATTGAAAAAATATTAACTTTACAAAACACTAAACGGTAAAAAATCATGAAAAAATCTTTAGTTACAGTTCTTGTTGTTATAGGCGTTATATTAATTCTTGTAATGTGGGGAAGTAGTCGCTATAACCGGCTTGTCTCCATGGAAGAAGGTGTTAAAGGCGCCTGGTCACAAGTAGAGAATGTATATCAGCGTCGTGCAGATCTCATTCCTAATCTTGTAAATACTGTTAAAGGTTATGCTGATTTTGAGCAGAAAACTTTGACACAAGTAATTGAAGCACGTTCAAAAGCAACAGGAGTTACTGTTAATGCTGACAATTTGGATCAAGCATCAATTCAACAATTTCAACAAGCACAACAAGGTTTAAGCTCTGCTTTATCACGTCTTATGGTTGTTGTAGAGCGATATCCTGATCTTAAAGCTAATCAGAACTTTCTTGATTTACAGTCTCAACTTGAAGGAACTGAGAATAGAATTGCTGTTGAGCGTAGAAACTTTAATCAAACAGCGCAGAATTACAATGCTCAAATACGACGTTTCCCGAATAATATATTTGCCGGTATGTTCGGATTTGAAAGAAAAGCATATTTTGAAGCTGATAAGGGAGCTAATAAAGCACCAGAAGTAAAATTCTGAAAAACTGGAAGTTCTTTCGTAGATTGACTTACAATCAAGCCATTAGAATCTTACTTAAATAACAAGAAATGCCAAACTCAGCAAAAAATTTCTTTACTCCCGAACAGCAGGATGACATTAAAGAGGCAATCTTAAATGCAGAACTTAATACTTCAGGAGAAATTAGAGTTCATATACAGAAAAAGTGTACCGGAGATATCCTTGATTGTGCAGCAGACGTATTTAAATTAATTGGCATGGATAAAACCGCTGCTCGTAACGGTGTGCTTTTCTATGTAGCTATTGAAAATCGCAGCTTTGCAATCATAGGTGATTCAGGAATTAATCTGGTTGTACCTACCGACTTTTGGGAAAGTACTAAAATGTTGATGATTAATCATTTTAGAGAAGGAAGATTTGCAGAAGGGCTAGTGGAAGGTATTGCCAAAGCCGGAGAACAACTCAAGAAGCATTTCCCTTATCAGAAAGGTGATACGAATGAATTGTCGGATGAAATATCTTTTGACAATAATTAAATTTATCTATAAAACTAGCATGCTGCCATACGCTATATTAATTCAACCTTATGTATAAAAGATTCAGGGTCACATTTCTAATTCTACAGTTTTTGTTTACTGTATCATTTACATATGCTCAAGTACCTAAACGCCCTGAGCCACCCAAACTCGTCAATGATTTTGCAAATGTGCTTAGTGATGCTGAAAGAGCCCAGCTTGAACAACGTTTAGTAGCATACAACGATAGTACATCAACTCAGATTACGGTTGTTACAATGTCAGATCTTCAGGGATATGATATAAATGATATGGCCCAACGCATTGGACAAGAATGGGGAGTAGGACAAAAGAATACCAGTAATGGTCTTGTTATTTTGGTCAAACCTAAAATAGGAAATGACAAGGGATATGCGGCTATTTCAACCGGTTATGGTATGGAAGAAGTAATTACTGATGCCATTTCACGCCGGATTGTAGATAACGAAATGATTCCTAAATTCAAGGAGAATAAGTACTATGATGGAATAAATGCAGGAGTTACTATTGTTACTGATCTTTTAATGGGGAAGTATAAAGCATCTGACTATGAGAAAGCATCAAATAAAAAGGGTGGTGGCTTTATTTTCGTAATCATCTTTATAGTATTTATCATCATTGCAATTTTTGGCAAAAATAGAGGTGACAATAATCATACGATTGGCAGGAAAAGCAATCTTCCTTTTTGGTTACTTTTATCTATGATGGGAAGTGGTGGTCGCAGTTCAGGTGGTTGGGGAGGTTTCTCAGGTGGAAGTGGTGGTTTTGGAGGTGGCGGTGGAGGTTTTGGAGGCTTTGGTGGCGGTGGTTTCGGTGGCGGAGGTGCCAGCGGATCCTGGTAATAACATCAGCACTATTATTTATCAGTACCTTCAGGATATTCGACTGATCCATCAGCATATCTGGCAAACCTGGGTTCGCCTCCATGTACATACTCATCATCAGGCCATGGCCAACCACCGAATTCAGTTCTTCGGTAATCGGCAACTGTTTGTTGTATCTCTTGTTGGCTATTCATTACAAATGGCCCATATTGTACTACCGGTTCATTAATCGGCTTTCCCTGTAAGAGCATAAGCTCACTCTTTTGATCACCGTTGTTGATGATAATTCCTATCTCAGGATTCAAATCAACTGAATGATGCGACTCAATCCATTCATCATTGATTTTAATATCTTTCCCAAGGTAAAAGAAAAGCATTCTATTAACAGTACTGCTTGCAGGAGGAATAATGAAAGTACCTGATGGTTCCATCTCTATCCTTAAAATACTTACTTCATTATCGGGGTCAGCTGCCCAGGAGTCAGGTGCTGGTGCCTTTACTGTCATTCCATTAGAGCTCCCTGTAATGATTGTTACTGTTGTGACTATACCATTTTTATCTTCAACTTTAATTTTAGGGATGCCTTCTTTCCATAACATTTTAAAGTAAGGATTAACCATCTTTTTAGATCTTGGCAGATTAAGCCAAATTTGGAATAATTCAAGAGGATTATTTTGATCTTTGTTTACCAATGGAAACATCTCCGAGTGCTGTAATCCTGTTCCTGCAGTCATCCATTGAACATCACCATTTCCATATCTTCCTGCACCACCTGCTGAATCAGTATGATCAATGAAGCCTGATAGAACCACAGTTATGGTTTCAAATCCTCTGTGTGGGTGCACGGGGAAGCCCGGTACCTGCCTGCCATGATACATTCTCCATTCAAGCTGTTCGCTAAAATCATTACCCATGCTATGGCCCTTCAAACTAGATGACGGTCCCATTAATTCATTACCATGGGGATATAGATCATTGTGATGAGCACAGAATAGAAACGGATCTTTTGTTACCCATTGAAATCCAAGCTTATGAATAGATAGTACTGGTGAGTCCATCTTAAAAGAGATTAGTTGATAATACTTCTAACTACACTTCTTACAAAACAAGTTTAATGCTTTCAAGTTTGAATTTAGCACTTAAAATTGGCGTTGGATAAAGATTTTTCTTGTTCGAATGAAAAAAAGTGTAATTTTGCCCCCGGAGAGATGGCAGAGTGGTCGATTGCGGCGGTCTTGAAAACCGTTGACCCGCAAGGGTCCGGGGGTTCGAATCCCTCTCTCTCCGCTGAGAATTCTGATAAGAATCAGAAAAAAACAATCTAAAGCCTGTAAAATCAATGATTTGCAGGCTTTTGCGTTTTTACCAAATCATAAGATGTTCAACGTCTATCGATCTGTAGATGCTTAATTGTTTAGACTTGAAAAATGAACTTAACCTCCACCAATTTTGATCTATTGGAAAATCGTAAGATGTAAAAATCAAGTTATAGAACCATTAAGGATCCCTTTAAGATCCATTAAGGTCAACTATACTTCAGCTCTGCTTCAGCTGTACACCTCCTTTACCTCAGCTGATGGATGCTATAGTAAAGGTGAAGCACAGTTGGAGTATAGTTCAGGTAAAGGTAACCTTAATCGATCCTTAATCAATCTAAAATAAGAGGGTCATGATTAATCCTAATCTCACTTCTATCTGGAAGAATAAGTAAATATTATATATACTTCTACCTCGATTTGATAATGAGTTTCTTCCGATCTACAAATTTATCTGCCTTAAGCTCATAGATATAAGTTCCATTCTTTATTCCAAGTACATTTGGTTTAAGGGTAAAGTTGTAATTGCCGGGTAATTTAACTTCGTTTACAAGCAATGCAACCCTGTGCCCTAACATATCATACAAAGCCAGTTGAACATTCGTTTTAAGCGGTATTTGATAACCTATAGAAGTCTCTCCGGCAAGTGGATTAGGCTCGTTCTGATTTAATTGAAAAGTCAATGAATCATCTTCATGAATAATCTCCGACACGAGTTTAAACAACATCCAGTTTATGTTTAAGCCACCGGTCTTAAAATATAATCTTATTTTATTAAGCCCTTTATCAAGTTTACAAGTAGTGCTCACTGTTGTCCAGTTTTGCCATCCACTAGTAACTGGTACTGAAACTGATACAAGCAAAATGCCATTATTCTCTATATTTATTTGGCCTGAAGCTGTTAGGCAGGATGTTCTCATATCAATTCTATAAATTCCATCAACCGGTACATTGATCAAATAATCCATCCAGTCACCTGAATCGATCCAGCCAACGTTCATTCCTCCACCAACATCTGAAGTATTCTCAGTCTGTATACCCGACATAGCATAAAATTCTTCTGCTTCAACAAGTCCGGGAATATCATGAACCATGTTTTCATCAAGCAGATTGTAAACGCTCTTAAATGCGAACGAGTTCAACAACCCATTATCTACTGATTTGATATGTCCTTGCATATATTTGATCTTAACTATATCCTTTTTGTTAATGGTATCGGATAAGGAAAGTATTAGTGTTGTTGGGTCGTAATCCTTAAGTTTTGCATTTATAACTGATAAATTGGTTGAATTCTTTTGGACGGTAAATCCTGCAAAGTCACTGGATGGATCACTCATTGGTTTATTGAAAGATATCTCAATTTCATCTCCTGGTATTAGAACCTGTGATGAAAAGTACTCGGGTGATGAACCTATTGGATTGTTACTCAGTGTAGTAATTCCATAACCATAGTTAAAAAGGGGAGCGTAAACAGCATCGCCATAATTAACAGGCACCTGCGACATATCTTCTGGCCATGAGTTGGAGAGAAGTCCGGAGGGTTGATAATCACCAAAGAGAATATCTGCAATTCCATCACCCTCAGTTCCAGGAAGCCAGGCAGCCAATATTGCATCACAATATGGTAGAATTGGATTCAGGAGCATTGGTCTTCCTGAAATAAGGATAACTATAACAGGAATATTGTTCTGTTTAAGATTTCTAACAGTGGCTATATCAGCTTCAGAAAGGCTTAAATCATCTCTATCTCCTTGTCCTTCAGCATAAGGGGTCTCTCCTATTACTGCAATTCCTACATCTGCTCCTGATGCTGCGGTACCATCAATTGAATAACTTAAAGAGCCAGTCCCCACTACCTTTTTAATTGCCTGGTAAACAGTTGTTCCTGCTGTAATATTTCCACTACTACCCTGCCATGAGATACTCCATCCACCACACTGATTTCCAATATTATCAGCATTTTTACCTGCTACATGTATGCTGATATTTTGCTTTCGTAATGGAAGGATATTGTCTTTCTTTTTCAGAAGAACAACTGATTGTCTCACACATTCACGAGCAACTAAACGATGACTTTCAGATCCTATCTGATTAGTGTAAGTCCTGTCAGAGAGCGGATGTTCGAACAACCCGCATTTGAACTTAATTCTTAAGATTCTTCTTACTGCATCATCAATTCTTGAAAGTGGAATTTTATTTTGATCAACTAAAGTTTTAACTGTTTGAATGAATTCAACGTAATTATAGGGCAGCATAATCATGTCGAGACCTGCATTGATTGAAGTCTCTACTTTTGATGAATAATTGCCTGGCAATTGGTCAATAGCAGCCCAATCAGAAATAAGGAATCCCTGAAAACCTAACTCATTTTTCAACACATCAGTTAATAAATATTTATTGGCATGCATTTTTAGTCCATTCCATGAACTATATGATGGCATTATGCTACCAACACCGGCATTAACAGCCTCAATATAAGCAGGAAGGTACAATTCTCTAAGCCTACTTTCTGACACTTCAGTATTCCCCTGATCAACACCATTTGTTGTTCCACCATCACCTAAATAGTGCTTGGCGCATGCCAGAATGCTTGATTTACCACTAAGACTATCACCCTGATATCCCTTAATAGCAGCAACACCTAATTGAGAAACTAAATCAGGGGTTTCTCCAAATCCTTCATAGGTACGCCCCCACCGTTCATCTCTGGTAACAGCAACACATGGAGCAAATGTCCAGTTTAAACCTGTACCCATAATCTCCATTGCGGTAATGTGTGCTGCCTCTTTAACAAGTTCAGGATTTCGTGTACAACCTAATCCAATATTATGTGGGAATATTACAGCATCCTTAACATTATTGTGACCGTGCACAGCATCAATACCATAAATTAATGGAATCTTCAATCGGGTTGAGATAGCTTGTTGTTGAAACCCATCATACATATTGGCCCAGGATGCTCCGGTATTGATTGAAGGAGCTGAACCACCACCACTTAATATGGAGCCAATGAAATACTTATTAATATCAGTTACATCACTAAAAGCTTGTCGTTCAATTTGAGTCATTTGACCAATTTTCTCTTCAAGTGTCATTCTGTTAAGCAGATCATCAACTCTAGTCTCCGTATTTTGAATTGAATCAAGATAAAGCTGAGCATAAACTCCATTGGCTTTCAGAAAAGTTAGGATTAATATGAAAAAAGTTGAGTAAATGAGTTTGTGCAGCTGGATATGGTGAATCATTTTAAACATCTTAGAAATAGTGCACGAAGATAAGCTAAAATATAAATTCAGTGCATGTCAATTACTTACACATATTTTAATCTATGCATTTGTAACATTAAGGAGTATAAATCGCTTTTAGAACAGTTAAAAGATCATCAGGCTTTCTTCCTAGTAATCTTTCAAGATCAGTGTGCTCTTTTTCAAAATATCCTTGTTTAATACCTTCCATAAATGCCGAAATTCCCATTATTCTTTCTATAGGTATTTCGGCTTTTTGCAAGGTTTCTTTGAATATTTGCTTTGATGGATTATTATAAACAACTTGTTTTCCGGTAATTTGTGTTAGAATTTCGGCAATTTGACTAAAGGAATAGTTTTCATTATTTACCAAATCCAATGCTTCATTAAAATGGTCTTCCTCCAATAATACATTTGCAATTGCTTCTGCCATATTACTTCTGGTTGCGAAAGGCACTTTACCATTGCCTGCAGGTAAAAATATTCCGTTAACAAGTACCTGGGGACCAACAAAATCAGGTATTCCTTCTGCATAAAGAGCATTTCTAAAAAAAGTGTAATTAAGTCCGCTTTCAATTATATAATTCTCAGTATCTATATGTGTTTTAATAACCGAGAATATCCCTGATTCCTTATTATCATCTCTTCGGGAAGCACTGGTATAATATATATGATTGACTTTGGCAGTCACTGCAGCATCAACCACATTATAATGTTGTTTATCACGATTCAAAATATCACTACCTGAAATAAAAAGCAATTTGTCAATACCTTGAAAAGCTTTCTCAAGGGAAATAACGTCATCATAATCACCATTTCTTATTTGTACTCCATAGGATGTAAGAGTTGCAGCTTTCTGCTCATCTCTAACAAGACCGATAATGTTATTTGGATCAAAATTTTTATCAATAAGAAACTTGATTGTTTCCTCACCTAAATGTCCGGTAGCACCAGTTATAAGTATCATTTTCTAAGTACTTTAATTAAACTAATAATTTATTTAGGGTCAGTAATGGGGTAAAAAATCCCGCATATTCAACTAATCACCTTATAAATTTAAACAATTAACTAATCGTTTAAATTTCAAACACAACTTTCAGACACTTTAATACACTTTTCCTTTGTAACATAGTGTTTGAATGCTTATCTTTGTATAAATTTAGTATGTTGTCCTGAAATAAAGTACAATTACTTTAAAGAAAATAATAACACCCTCCAATGAAAAAATTAGCAATAATTATCTTATTTATAACGGGTTTTGCTATAAACATTGCACAAGCACAAGGCATAGGTGCCTATCTCTCACATGCAACATTCAACATTCCAGGCCAAAGCCCTTATATGGAGGTTTACCTTGAAATAATTGGTAATACTTTAGCATATAAACAATTACCAAACGGTCAATTTCAGGGAAGTATAAATGTGACCATGATAATCAAGCAAGATTCTGTGATCAAAGACTTTAAAAAGTATGATCTCTTAAGTGCAGAGGTGCCAGACACTTCAGGAGTTGGAGTAAATTTTATTGATCAGCAAAGGTTTACTCTGCCAAATGGAGAATACAACCTGGAGCTTTCAATTGCCGACAACAATGTTGTTAAAAAACCTCAGGTATTAACTTATCCGATTAGTGTAGATTATTCACAAAGTGATTTCTCAATTTCTACCATTCAACTTGTAAATTCCTACATAAAATCGAGTGAGCCTAATATGTTGAGTAAGAGTGGTTATGATTTAGTTCCTTTAGTTGATAATTTTTATTCTTCTGCCAAGAATAAGCTGATTTTTTATACTGAAATCTATAATCCTAATTCTAGTTTAAATCCTGACGAGAAATATCTTCTTTCCTATTATATTGAGTCGTTTGAAAATAGAAAAGTTTTAAGCGATTTTGCAAGGATTAAAAAGGAAACTTCAAAACCGGTAATTGTCACTTTAAATGAAATAGATATTAGCAAACTACCTACAGGAAACTATAACCTTGTGGTTAGTTTGAAAGATAAGACCAACAAAGAAATAGTATCAGGGTATACTTTTTTCCAGCGTTCAAATCCCAATATGGATAGCGTGGCTAATGACTATTCGAAAGTTGATTTGACTAATTCCTTTGTGTCGAAAATAATGAGTGTTGATACACTTAGAGAATTTGTAAAGTCACTTTCGCCTATTGCTACAGACATGGAAAAAATCTTTATTGATTATCAAGCTTCCAATGCAAGTTTATCAACATTACAGCAATACTTCGAAAAGTTCTGGGAAGCAAGAGATGCATTTTCACCTAAAGATGCATGGGAAACATACAAAGTACAAGTTAGAAAGGTAAATGAAGCTTATTCAACTCAGGTAAAGAGAGGTTACGAGACTGATATGGGTTATGTTTATTTAAAATATGGAGCACCTAGTACAATACAGGATGTACCTTTTGAAGCAGGTTCACTTGATGGAGAAGCTTCTATACCATACCAAATATGGCAGTATTACAGTCTTTTTGGAGGCAAAGAAAGAAATAAAAAGTTTGTTTTTGTAAATTCAGAACTTGGTGCAAAGGATTATACCCTTGTACACTCGGATGTTAAGGGTGAAATTCAGAATTATGGTTGGCGTGCCTTAACTGTCAGGGGCATTGGATCCGGAGATCTTGATGCTGATAAATTGAAAAGAGATAATAGCAGAGCCGCTACAAGATATAATAATCCATACTAAATCAATCTCAATTGCGAGTTAACTGAAACTAGAGAATAATCGTATTTTTGCAGTTAGCTTTGATTATAAATTTGACTTACATACAATATTAGTGCGAACAGCTGTTGTCATTCTAAATTGGAATGGAAGAGATTTTCTAAAGAAATTTCTTCCATCAGTATTGGAACACAATCATCCTGACACAAAGGTGATTGTTGCAGACAATGCTTCTCATGACGACTCAGTCGCAATGTTAAGAAGCGATTTTCCACAGATTGAGATCATACAAAATAGTTCTAATGGTGGCTTTGCAAAAGGTTATAATGAAGCATTATCAAAAGTAGATGCTGATTATTATATTTTACTGAATTCAGATATTGAAGTTACACCAGGTTGGATAGAACCTGTTATAGAATTAATGGATAATGACAGCTCAATAGCTGCATGCCAACCGATAATAAGATCATATCATAATCCTGAAATGTTTGAGTATGCAGGAGCTGCAGGAGGTTTTATTGATGAGTTCGGTTACCCGTTTTGCCGTGGAAGACTTTTTCAGAACCTTGAGAAAGATACAGGACAGTATGATAATGATACTGAAATATTCTGGGCAACAGGTGCTTGTATGTTTGTGAGAGCTGATCTGTTTAGAAAATATGGTGGCTTTGATGAGGATTTCTTTGCACATATGGAAGAAATAGACTTCTGTTGGCGCATGAAACACCTTGGATATAAGATAATGGTATGCGCAAAGTCGAAAGTTTACCATGTAGGTGGAGGTACTCTTCCTAAAAAATCTTCATTTAAGACGTATCTTAATATGAGGAATAATATCACGCTTTTATACAAAAACCTTCCTTCCGAACGTCTTTTATTCGTTTTTGCTTCAAGATTATTTCTTGATGGTATAGCAGCTTTCAAATTCTTAATTGATGGTGGTTTCGATGATTTTTGGGCTGTAATCAGAGCTCATATGAGTTTCTACCGAAATTTCTATAAGCACAAACATAAACGGGAACTCATTCCACACAGATATGTTTCACAAGTATATCGTGGCAACATTGTAATTGATTACTTCCTAAAAGGAGTCCGCAAATTCTCACAAATACCCAAAGATAAATTCTCAGAGTAATGGCATGGATTTACCTGATAATAGCCGGACTGTTTGAAACTGTCTGGGCAGTTGCTCTAAAATATTCCGAGAGTTTTACAAAATTCTGGCCTTCCGTTATCACTGTAATTGCTATGGCTTTAAGCATTTATTTGCTGGCTATAGCCCTTAAAAGTCTGCCATTGGGTACTGCATATGCAATTTGGACAGGGATTGGAGCATTGGGAGCCGTTTTATATGGTATCCTTATTTTCGGTGAATCAAGAAGTATGATCCGCATAATTTTTCTAATTATGATCTTGGGAGGAATCGTAGGACTAAAAGTTACATCGACCAGTAAAAAAGAAAATGATACTAACTACCAGTTAAATTACCCTGATGAAAAAGATCATTCCTGATTGGTTGAATAATATATACCTCATCTGTCGAGCAAACTGATTAAAGCCAATTTATAAGATTCTAAACCAAAGCCTGCAATCACTCCTTTTGCAAAAGGTGAAATATATGAAGTATGCCTGTAGACTTCACGGGCCCAAATATTGCTCATATGCACTTCAATTACAGGACTATTGATGGCTTTAACTGCATCAGCAATTGCCACAGAGGTATGTGAATATCCACCAGCATTAAGGATAATACCATCAGCTAAAAATCCAGTATTCTGAATTTTATTGATAAGCTCTCCCTCAATATTGCTCTGATAATAATCAATTTCAACATCAGGAAATTCTTTACTTAGCTGCTTTAATAATGTATCGAATGACTGATCGCCATAGATATGTTTTTCTCTAACACCAGTGAGATTAAGGTTAGGGCCATTGATGATAACAATACTTTTCTTTTCCATAAATCTGTTATAATTTGGTGTATTTATTTCCTGATAAATACAGTTACTGAAGGTTCTCCATTAACGGCAGGATATAAACTATAAATGCTCATTTCTTTCTTCCTACTGTTATAAGAGATTTTATGGTACGATCTTTTACCATCAGGGAATTCAGCAGGTTCAAAGATTTGTAATTCATCTACTTTTTCAATCGCATAATTATAGTTTCTTGTAGTGTCACTTTTAAGTTTTAATAACAGAACGCTGTACTTACGAAATTCAATCTCGGTTTTATTTGAATCTGCGATATTTTCCTTCCATCTACCCAATACACTAAACTCATTCGGCAACTCATCTTTTTTACAAGCTGCAAATACAAGTATTAGAAGTATTGAAAGGAATATTAATCTCTTCATTAGATTTTTTTAAAATAAACGATTGCAAAATTAGAATATTGTTATTTACCTTTGCATCGATTTCCTATTGGGGTGCCTAAATATAACGGGCTGAGATCATACTCATTGAACCTGCTCCGGGTAATGCCGACGAAGGGATAACAGAGAAAACTTAATTATGGATGATTAAAGACCCCTTTAATTATCTGGAGTTTAATCTAAAAAAGAATCAAAAATGCTCAAAAGAATTCTTCCGGTGATTCCGGTATTGCTGCCCTTACTACTTGCAGCGCAAATTAACATTAAAGGCAAAGTTATTGATGCTCAAACCGGGAAAGTATTACCTGGAGCTAATGTTAGTATAAATAATAATTATAAAGCTGCAATCACAAAACCCGATGGTATCTTCGAAATAAAAGATATTAAACCGGGAGACTATAAAATGACAGTTACTTATATGGGATATGCCAAATGGTACAGTGATTTGAATTTGGTTGAAAGTCGTACCATGCTAATCTCTATGGAGCCAGAACCAATAATGCTTACTGAACAGGTAATTATAGAATCAACCAGGGCAGGTGATAAAACACCGGTGACTTCATCCACGATACAAAAAGATGCAATTGACAACCTCAACCAGAGCAGGGATATACCTTTTATTTTAGATCATTTGCCTGCAACTGTTTCTACTTCAGATGCCGGAACAGGAATTGGTTACTCTTCCTTTAGGATAAGAGGAACCGACATGAACAGGATAAATATTACTGTTAACGGAATTCCTTTAAATGATGCCGAGTCCCATAATGTGTATTTTGTGAATATGCCTGATTTCGCTTCTTCTGTATCTAGTTTGCAAGTTCAACGTGGAGTAGGAACATCTACTAACGGTGCAGCTGCCTTTGGAGCTTCAGTAAACCTTCAAACTCTTACACCCTCTTCTGATGCGTATGGTGAAATAAGCAATTCAGTTGGCTCGTTCAACACCCTCTCCCATTCTGTATCAGCCGGAACTGGTCTGATAAAAGGGAAATGGGCACTAGATACCCGCTTATCAAAACTATCATCAGATGGATATATAGACAGGGCCAGTGCTGATCTTAAATCTTTCTATCTTTCATCTGGTTACTATGGAAAAAATACAATTCTTAAGTTTAATGTATTCTCTGGGAAAGAAATTACCTATCTGGCTTATGACGGAGTTCCTTCTACAATGCTGGATAGTGCACGAACTTACAATGGACTAGGATTATATTATGACAAAAACGGGAATCTCAGGTACTACAAAAATGAAAATGACAATTATCAGCAAGATCATTACCAATTTATTTTTGCTAAACAGCTATCGAATAAAGTAACTACAAACCTTGCATTGCATTATACAAGAGGCAGAGGTTATTATGAACAATATAGAGACGATGATAAACTCACTGCATATGGTCTTGACCCTGTGCACATTTTTATTGGAGAAAAGGATACACTATTAAATACCTCTGACATTATCCGTCAAAAACATCTTGATAATCATTTTTATGGTTACACAATGTCGGTTAATTATAATCCTGTTAACAGACTAAAAATGACCTTTGGAAGTTCAGGTAATATTTATGATGGAGATCATTTCGGTAATATCACATGGACAGAATTTGCTGTTAATGCCATTCCTGATTACCAATGGTATAAAGGAAATGGTCTTAAAAAAGATCTGAATATATATGTTAAAGCAAATCACCAAACTACTAAACGACTTAACCTATATGGGGACTTACAACTCAGAGCTATAAATTATAAAATCACGGGTATAGATGATAATCTTAGGGATATAACTCAAACTCACGATTTCTTATTTTTTAACCCGAAAGCCGGTGTATTTTTTAATCTGCATTCTAATGGAAGTATTTATGCCAGTGTTGCTATTGCTCATCGTGAACCTAACAGAGATAATTATACTGATGCTGATCCTTCAAAGCCTGCCCCGGTTGCAGAGGAATTAACCGATTATGAATTAGGATATCAATATAATAAGGATAAGTTTTCATTTACTGCCAATGCTTATTACATGCATTATTCCAACCAATTGATACTTACAGGTGAAATAAATGATGTTGGCTCAGCCATAATGACAAATGTTGATAAATCATATCGCACCGGATTGGAGTTAATCGGTAATTGTAATCTTACTCAATCATTTCTCTTTAATATAAGTGCATCTTTCTCAAGTAATAAGATTGTAAATTTTATAGAGAAAGTTGATAACTGGGATCAAGGTGGGCAGTTAACCAATGCATTAGGGAATACTGATCTTGCTTTTTCACCCAATCTTATTAGTGCAGCTAATCTTGTCTGGAATGCAAAACCTGGTTTCAGTGCAACACTTGAAGGCAAATATGTATCTAAACAATACGTTGACAACACTTCTTCTGATGACAGAAGCATTGATCCTTATTTTGTCAGCAATATTAGGTTGAGTTATTCTATCAAACCAAAATTTGTTAAGGAACTGTTATTTAACCTTTCTTTTAACAATATTTTAGATTCACAGTATGAAACTAACGCTTGGGTCTATCGTTACTATTCTGAAGGGAGATATTCAAAAATGGATGGTTATTTCCCTCAGGCAGGCACTAATTTCATGGCAGGTCTTTCAATAAAACTCTAACAACTTTAAAATCTAAATAGTACCGCTAACTTACTTGTATTTAAATCGCCTCGGGTGTTTCAAAAACAACGAGGCGATTTGCTATTTAAACTTACAAACCATTCAGAGGTTTGGTTATCTTTGCATTCCTGATATTTTAAGATGAGCACAACGATTGCAATTAGAAATAAAAAAGCTTCCTTCGAGTATTTTTTGACTGATGAATTTACAGCAGGCATAATACTCACAGGTACTGAAATAAAATCAATCCGGGAGGGTAAAGCAAATCTTACTGACTCTTATTGCGCTTTTGAAGGAACAGAGTTGTATATCAAAAACCTCCATATTAGTGAGTATAAGTATGGCACATACTCAAATCATGAGCCTAAACGCGATAGAAAATTACTGTTGAATAAAAGGGAACTTAGAAAGCTCTTAACCAAAACTAAAGAAAAGGGACTAACTATTATTCCTACATTACTATTTATCAATGAAGATGGATTAGCTAAAGTGAATATTTCTGTTGCCAAAGGAAAGAAACATTATGATAAAAGGGAGACATTGAAAACAAAAGACACTCAACGTGAAATAGATCGGCATCGCGATTAACAGCTTTATATTTTAAACATAATTGGAATTAACATTAAGAAAGTTTTTTACACAAATTGATAAATTTCAAGCTAACGATGAAAAACAAGTATTCTACCCTACTACTTATCTTTATTTTAAATAGTATCATTACTCCTTTTGCTAATGCTCAAGAAAAGGATGACGCAAAAGCTGAAAACCAGTCCTCTATTAAATGGTATACTTTTGAAGAGGCAGTTAAAAAGAATAAGAAGAAACCAAAAAAGATCTTCATTGATGTATACACTGATTGGTGCGGTTGGTGCAAAAAGATGGATAATGAAACATTCCTTGACCCTACAGTGGTAGATTATATTAATAAGAATTACTATCCGGTTAAATTTAATGCTGAGCAAAAAGAAGTTGTCAATTTTAAGGGTCAGGAATTCGTAAGTACGGATCCTTCTAAACCAAGAGCGCCACACCAATTAGCGCTTGTACTTTTAAAGCAGGAACTTCGGTATCCTTCTTATGTTCTTCTCGATGGAGAAAATGAATGGCTTTATAAGATAAAGGGGTATAAAAATGCCGAAGATTTATTACCCATTCTGAAATACTATGGCAGTGATCAGTATAAAGTAATGTCATGGACTGAGTACAATGAATCAACTAAGTTATAGCCTACACACTATAATATCACTAACTTCTATTTGTCTTCATAACCTTAGCTCCTAAGCTTAGCTACTATTTTTTTGAGTACATATTAAAAGTATCTTTCCTGATTAATATCTTACATCCAAAGATGATTGATCCAAGTAATAAGATTGATACTTCAATAAAATCCGTGGACTTGTATATCATTGTAATTCATAGCATCAAGTAATTTCAGGGCATCTTAATTATAATCATTCTAAATTTAGGGTTATCAGGCAAAAGATATTTTTTTGATTTATACATTTTCTACTTTTGCGCACTGTTAAATGTAGATACGTTAATATATATGGAAAGTCAATCATTGGTATTATTTTTCATTCTTGGAGTGGTCCTTGTTGGGGGTGCTATTTTGTTTTCAACGTTTGCTCCTCCAAAATCTTACAATCCACTTAAATTTGAGCCATACGAATGTGGAATTGAAACAATAGGTGGTTCTTGGTTACAGTATACTGTAGGTTATTATCTCTTCGCAATTATCTTTCTGATATTTGACGTTGAAACGGTATTTATCTTCCCATGGGCAACAGTAGTAAGAGAAACAGGTATCACAGCTTTTGTAGAGATAGTTATTTTCTTTGCGGTGCTGGGCTTGGGCCTTTTGTATGGATGGAAAAAACATGCTCTTAAGTGGGAATAACAGTTAATAGATTTATAATAGCTTGATATATAAAGCATGAAAGAAAAAATTGGTAAAGATTATCCGGTAATAGAATCACATGAAGGTGGAAGCATTCTTCTTACTAAACTTGATGATCTTCTCAACTGGGCACGTTCAAATTCATTATGGCCGCTTACTTTTGGTACCCGCTGTTGTGCTATAGAATTTATGGCAGTTGGTGCTTCTCGTCATGATTTCTCAAGATTTGGTATGGAAGTAGCAAGAGCTACTCCACGTCAGGCTGATATGATTGTCATTAGCGGATCAATAAACTATAAAATGGCACCAGTACTTAAGCGTCTTTACGACCAAATGGCAGACCCAAAGTATGTTATTGCAATGGGTGCATGTGCTGTTTCTGGTGGTCCATTCTTTTATAATAGTTATTCAATAGTAAAAGGTGCCGACCATGTTATCCCGGTTGATGTATATATTCCCGGATGCCCACCACGTCCTGAAGCATTTCTTTTCGGTTTGATGCAGCTTCAAAAGAAGATCAAACATGAAAGGTATGTATCAAAGAAAAAAATTAATAAATAATAGGAATAAGCTCTAATTGAAACTCTATGACAAACGATTCGCTTATTCAATCAATCAGTACTTTATTGCCAGAAGCCCAGGTAAAGATGGGATTTGAGTATGTTGAGACCATCATACCCAGAGAAAGACTTCACGATTTCATGCTTATGATGAAAAATAATGAGGATATGGCTTTCGATTATCTGTTTTGCTTAACTGGAGCAGATTTTGAAGATCACCTCAAAGTCATTTATCATCTTGAATCAACAACTTTGAACCATATTTTGGTAGTTAAAGTAAAAACTGAAAATAGGGAAAATCCTGTGATTGATTCTGTTACTGATATTTGGCCAACTGCCGAACCTCATGAGAATGAGGTATTCGATTTGCTTGGTATAAAGTTTAACAATCATCCTGAACCACGCAGACTATTCCTTGATGATGATTGGGGCTACCCGCTTCGTAAGGATTATAAGGATGATGTTCATATTGTATCGCGATAACCATGGAAGAATATAAAGAGATATTTTTAACAAACGATGAGATAAAAACTGATGATTATCTCGTCAACATGGGACCTCAACACCCCAGTACGCACGGTGTTTTACGTCTATTGGTAAAACTGGAAGGTGAAAAGGTACTTAATGTACAGCCACATATTGGATACATTCACAGTGGTATTGAGAAAATGACTGAAAGCTTAAGCTATCAGCAAATTCCTCACCTCACTGACCGAATGGACTATTTGGCAGCCCACATGAATAATGAGGCTGTTTCTCTCTGCGTTGAGAAAGCTCTTCAGGTTGAAGTACCTGAAAGAGCAAAATATATCAGAACTATCTTTGATGAATTACAACGTATTGCATCTCATCAATTATGGTGGTGTGCGTTTGGTATGGACATGGGTGCACTAACAACCTTTTTCTATGGTTTGCGTGATCGTGAAGACATACTTGATATTTTTGAGAAGACTTGTGGTGCTCGTTTAACCCTTAATTATAGTGTTCCGGGTGGTGTTATGTTCGACATTCATCCTGATTTTCAGACTGATGTTAAGGCATTTATAAAGAAATTCAGAAAATTACTACCTGAATATGACCGGTTACTAACCGGAAATGTAATATTTCAGGAACGTACCAAAGGGGTAGGTATACTATCTAAAGAAGATGCAATTGCCTATGGCATAACAGGGCCGACAGGCCGTGCATCAGGCTTCTCATGCGATATTCGTAAAAAGCAGCCATATAGCGCGTATCCATACATTAAATTTAATGAAATAATGGGTACAGAAGGTGATACTTTTACCCGCTACAAACTTCGCATATTAGAGATGTATGAATCAATGGATATCATTGAACAGTTAATCGATAATATACCAGCAGGTGACTATGCTGTAAAAATGAAGGGTGTTACTAAATTACCTGAAGGTGAATATTACCAAAGAGTTGAAACGGGTCGTGGTGAATTTGGAGTTTATATTATTTCTGATGGCAAGAAAAATCCATATCGTGTAAAATTCCGCTCACCGGGATTCTCAAATTTATTTGGCATTAATAATATAGTTAAAGGATGGAAGATCGCTGACCTTGTAGCAATAATGGGAACTTTCGACCTTGTTATTCCTGATATTGACAGATAAGAGTTTAATAATTCAAACTACTGAACAACAATACGATGGCATTTAATATTTATGATTTTACCCCATTTACAAAGTCAATTCATGAGGCTCTGTCTGCTAGTTTAAATCCAACTTTAACATTAGCGATTGAATGGATAATAGTAGGAGTTTTATACCTACTTTTCGTAGCTGTATTCGGATTGTTTCTGGTATATGCTGAACGAAAAGTATGTGCTGCTTTCCAACAGCGACAAGGCCCAATGCGTGTAGGTCCCTGGGGATTACTACAGACTATTGCTGACTTTATAAAGCTGCTCATGAAGGAGCTTATAACTCCTAAAAGAGCTGATACATTCTTATACAATCTGGCTCCTTTTATTGTGATTATAGTCACTTTCATGGCTATATCTGTAGTACCCTTTGCACCCGGACTTTCATCATTCGATTTTGATATTGGTGTCTTTTTTGTTTCTGCAGTTTCTTCTGTTGGTGTTATCGGTGTATTACTTGCCGGTTGGAGTTCTAATAACAAGTACTCGCTCATTGGAGCAATGCGTTCTGGTGCTCAAATTGTAAGTTATGAACTATCAGTAGGTATGGCACTTATTACCATGATAATCCTTGCAGGCACAATGCAGATATCGGGAATTATTGAAGGTCAGCGCGATCTTTGGTTCATATTTAAGGGGCATGTTCCTGCAGTAATTGCCTTTATGGTATTTATTATTGCCGGTACTGCGGAGACAAACAGAGGACCTTTTGACCTTGCAGAAGCTGAATCAGAATTAACAGCCGGTTTCCATACAGAGTATTCAGGTATTAAATTTGCTTTCTTCTTCCTTGCTGAATACATTAACCTTTTCATTGTTGCTGCAATGACAACTGTAATATTCCTTGGAGGTTGGATGCCTTTACATTTCGGAGATTTCACAGCTTTTAATACTGTAATGGACTTTATTCCCGGGCTTGTTTGGTTCTTCTTAAAAGTATTTGGAGTAATATTTCTAATGATGTGGTTTAAATGGACTTTCCCGAGGCTTAGGATTGATATGATCTTAAATCTTGAATGGAAATATCTATTACCAATTAACCTTTTGAATATCCTGCTGATGACTGCTGTGGTATTGTTAGGTCTTCATTTCTAAACTGTAATATAATATGAGGTCAATAATAAAATATTTTGGGGAAATTTTTAGCGGGTTAATTACTCTGTTTACTGGTATGAGGGTTACTGCCCGTTATTTCTTCACTCCCTGGAAAAATGTAACACAACCTTACCCTGAAAACAGAGCTACTTTAAAAATGGCTGATCGCTTTCGTGGAGAAGTTGTTATGCCACATAATGAAAATAATGAGCATAGATGCACAGGATGCGGCTTATGTGAACTTTCATGTCCAAATGGATCCATTGAAATTATTACTAAATCAGTAATGTCCGAAGATGGAAAAAAGAAAAGGGCTATTGATAGACACATTTATCATCTTGGGATGTGTACATTATGCAATCTTTGTATAAGAGCATGTCCAAGTGATGCTATTGTAATGGCTCAAACTTTTGAACATGCAGTATGGGACCGCACAGAACTAACAAAAGTTCTTAATCAGCCAGGTTCTAAACTGATGGAAGGAGTTAAAGAATAAATTTTAAAAAAAACCACAACCAATCATAATGGACAGTAATATTTTATTTTTTCTGTTTGCCAGCACTATCTTATTATTCTCAGTACTCACTGTATCAACAAGGAGAGTATTACGTGCTGCAGTTTACCTCCTGTTTGTTCTGGTCAGCACCGCAGGTCTTTATTTCATGCTAAGTTATAATTTCCTTGCTGCTGTGCAGTTAATGGTTTATGCCGGAGGTATAATAGTACTAGTTATTTTCTCAATCCTACTTACCAGTCATATCAGCGAAAAGGCACGACTTGCCACACTTCGTGAAGGAGTTTTTTCAGCACTCACTGTCGGAGCCGGCGCAATCCTTACGATTATTCTTATCATCAACCATTCGTTTATTCCTTCAACCGAACCCGCAATTTCAACTAATGTTGAAAATGTTGGTAAACAGTTGGTGTCATACGGAACTAATGGATATGCTCTGCCATTTGAAGTGATCTCAGTACTCCTGTTGGCATGTATGGTAGGAGCAATCATTGTTGCCCGCAAGGAAAGACTCGATACAAATATTAAATTAACCGACACTAATAAGGAATAATCTAGCCATGACAGGAACCATAACTTTACAATACTTCCTGGTATTAAGTACCATTATGTTCTTTATAGGAATCTTCGGGTTTCTTACCAGACGTAATCTTATTACCATGTTAATGTCAATTGAGCTTATTCTCAATTCTGTAAATATAAATTTCGTTGCTTTCAACCACTTTCTATATCCCAATAATCTTCAGGGACACTTCTTCTCGCTTATTATTATAGCTGTGGCTGCAGCTGAAGCCGCAGTTGCAATTGCTATTATTATAAATATCTATAGAAACTTCAAATCAATAGAAGTTGACAAGGTAAACCAAATGAAAAATTAGGGTATAAAAAACGCCATACTAATGATTATGAACGCATATTCCTATACACTGCTGATTCCACTGATTCCATTGTTTGTTTTTCTGTTTATCGGATTAACAGGTCATAAATACAAACCTCTGATATCAGGTATTATCGGCACTACCGGTCTTTTTATTGTAGCCATGTTGTCATACATGACTGCCATTAGCTATTTTTGGACTAATCATGTTTCTGGTTCCGGTTACGAATCATTAAAAGCATTTGAGATTCCCTGGCTACATCTTACAGAATACCTTGTAATTAAACTTGGCGTTTTACTTGATCCCATTTCTGTAATGATGCTTATTGTTGTAAGCACCGTTTCTCTAATGGTCCATATATATAGTCTTGGATACATGAAAGGTGAAAAAGGATTTGCACGCTTTTATGCTTTCCTTTCGCTGTTTACCTTTTCTATGTTAGGTCTGGTATTAGCAACAAACATTTTTCAAATGTATATCTTTTGGGAACTTGTTGGGGTATCATCGTTTCTTCTAATCGGATTCTATTATGAGAGACCAAGCGCTGTTGCTGCTTCTAAAAAAGCCTTCATTGTAACTCGTTTTGCTGACTTAGGATTTCTTATTGGTATTCTGATGCTGTCATTTATGACAAAGACATTCGACTTCCAAACATTGGTAAGTTCCAATAGTCCGGCACTTACTCATGCAGGGGGTCTTACTTTCATGGGTTTAAGCGGCATTACATGGGCACTTGTTTTTGTTTTTATGGGTGGTGCAGGTAAATCAGCAATGTTTCCATTGCATATTTGGTTACCTGATGCTATGGAAGGTCCAACACCGGTTTCTGCATTAATTCATGCTGCAACTATGGTTGTTGCCGGCGTTTACCTTGTTGCAAGACTTTTCCCTGTTTATTCCATGGTAGCACCCGATGCACTTACAATTGTTGCCTGGGTTGGTGGTATAAGTTCCTTATTTGCAGCTGTTATTGCCTGTACACAATATGATATTAAACGAGTTCTCGCCTATTCAACAATGTCACAAATAGGTTACATGATGTTGTCACTTGGTGTTTCGGGCTATGGTGGACATGATGGGTTAGGTTTTATGGCTGCTAACTGGCATCTTTTTACACATGCAATGTTTAAAGCGCTACTCTTCCTTGGGGCTGGTGCAATCATTCATGCTGTGCATTCAAATGATATGCGCGATATGGGTAATCTGCGTAAACATTTACCTATTACTCATCTTACTTTTTTGATAGGATGCCTCACCATTGCCGGAATTCCACCACTATCAGGTTTCTTTAGTAAAGATGAAATTCTTGTAGCTGCTCTCCATCACAATCAGATACTATTTGGTATAGAATATTTGGTTGCAGGTATCACAGCTTTTTACATGTTCCGTTTATATTTCAACATATTTTGGGGGAAAAACACACATTATCATCATACCCCACACGAATCTCCATTAACAATGACCATCCCGCTCATGATTTTAGCGTTTGGTGCTGTTGTTGCAGGATTCCTGCCTTTTAACGAATTGGTAACATCTGATGGTTTGCCTTTTGAATCACATATTGATTATGCTGTAGCAATCCCTTCCGTACTTATTGGACTGGTGGGAATTTTGTTGGCGATGACTATGTATCGTAAAGAATCGCTGGTCCCTGTGAAGGTTGCAAATGCTTTCGGAGCTTTTTACAAGGGTGCTTACCACAAATTCTATATAGATGAACTCTATCTATTTGTAACAAAGAAAATCATCTTCAGGTATATCTCACAACCGGTTGCATGGTTCGACAGGCATATTGTTGACGGAACAATGAATCTCATAGGTAATACTATAGAGAAAACTTCATTTACAATCAAAGGACTCCAAAGTGGGAAACTACAACAATATGGTTATGTGTTCGTCAGTGGAGCAGTTGCACTGATTATCATCTTTATTTATTTATGGTAACTGAAAAATAAGGTAATTCTTAATTCTAGCAGAAAAGTAATCTAATATGAATATACTCACTCTCTTTGTAGTAATCCCGGTATTAACCATGCTTGCTATAGGATTCTCGAAAACAATGGAGCGCATACGTTTGGTGGCAGCTATTGGTATGGGAATTCAACTACTTATGGCAGGCTACCTGGTTTATGCATACCTCATTGAAAGAGGCGCAGGTAATACCGCTCAAATGTTATTCACATATAATGCAGTTTGGTTTCCAACGCTCAATATACATTATTTTGTAGGAGTCGATGGAATCTCTGTTGCAATGATAGGACTGACTTCAATAGTTGTCTTTGCCGGGATCTTTGCTTCATGGGAAGTGAAGTATCTCTCTAAAGAATTTTTTATCTCTCTTATCCTACTTGCAACCGGAGTATTTGGATTCTTTATTTCTCTCGATCTCTTCACAATGTTCCTTTTTTATGAAGTAGCCGTTATACCAATGTATTTATTAATTGGTATCTGGGGGTCAGGGCCTAAAGAATATTCAGCTATGAAGCTTACCCTAATGCTTATGGGAGGCTCCGCTTTATTGATGGTTGGACTGTTTGGAATTTACTTTTACTCAGCTCCTGATGGTGGTCAGCTTACATGGAATCTGTTAGAAATAGCCAAAAATAAAATACCCATTGAAATGCAACGTTTTCTGTTCCCATTTACTTTTATCGGGTTCGGAGTTTTAGGCGCTTTGTTTCCTTTCCACACTTGGTCACCTGATGGTCATGCATCAGCACCAACTGCCGTTTCGATGCTTCATGCAGGTGTACTTATGAAACTCGGAGGTTATGGTGTTTTTAGAATTGCTCTTTATTTAATGCCTGAAGCTGCACAAGAACAAGCTTGGATTTTTCTAATTCTAACGGCTACGTCAGTATTGTATGGTGCATTTGGAGCAATCTTCCAGAAGGACCTAAAATATATTAATGCATATTCATCAGTGAGCCATTGCGGTTTAGTACTGTTCGCTCTTCTAATGATGAATCAAACCGCAATGAACGGTGCTATCATTCAGATGATTTCACACGGACTAATGACAGCCCTCTTCTTTGCTTTAATTGGAATGATTTACGGTAGAACTCATACTCGTATGATTAATGAAATGGGTGGTTTAATGAAAGTTATACCATTCCTGTCTGTAGTGTATGTAATTGCTGGTCTTGCTTCTTTAGGTTTACCGGGATTAAGCGGTTTCGTTGCTGAAATGACAGTCTTTGTAGGTTCTTTCCAGCATGATGATACTTTTCACAGGGTACTCACAATCATGGCTACAGCTAGTATTGTAGTAACTGCTGTTTACATTCTTCGTGTTGTGGCAATTCTGCTATTTGGTCCTATAAAGAATGACCATTTTAATCATCTTGAGGATGCCAAATGGTTCGAAAGAATATCAACAGTAACACTTACTCTGGCTATTGCTGCTATTGGAATTGCTCCACTTTGGTTAAGTAATATGATCAATATTAGTCTTCAACCTATTGTATCAAAGCTCTCAATGGTCACTACCAGTTTTGTAAGTATATTTTAAATTCATGAATTTCCCTTATTGGGGAGAAGTTAATAATTAAAGAAAGTTCCCTGCAAGGGTTTTCAAAAATATAGAATAACAGTATGAACATCAACGACTTTTTAATCATGAGGCATGAGCTTTTGCTGGTATTAATCGCACTTGCTCTGCTAATTATTGATCTCGCACTGAAACCTGCCAATAAGAGGCATATTATACCGGTAGCCATCGTCTTATTTGGCATACACACTGCTGTTGGATACTTGCCAGCTTTTAAAGGAGTTCTCTTTGGAGGAATGTTCCAGTCAACAGCTCTGGCTGTTATGATGAAGAATGTTCTTAACACCGGTGTTCTGATTATTCTATTTCAGTCATATGGCTGGTTAATAAAAAAAGAGAATAAAGAAAAGATCAGTGAGTTCTTTGTATTGCTGTTTTCCACACTTATTGGAATGTATTTCATGATATCGGCAGGCGATTTTCTGATGTTTTATCTCGGCCTTGAAACTGCATCCATTCCTTTAGCCGCATTAGCTGCTTATACTCATCACCAATCAAAATCTGCTGAGGCCGGGGTTAAATTTATTCTATCCTCTGCCCTCTCATCAGGTATTCTTTTATTTGGTTTATCGATGATTTATGGAACTACCGGTTCTATCATGTTTAGTGATGTAGCATTTAATATTTCCGATTCTCCTTTGCAAATACTCGCGATGATATTCTTCATCTCCGGTATGGCTTTCAAGATTTCTTTGGTTCCATTTCACCTATGGACTGCTGACGTTTATGAAGGTGCTCCAACAAATATTTCTTCTTATTTTTCAGTCATTTCAAAAGGAGCTGCATCTTTCATGCTAATGCTTATCCTTTTTAAGGTGTTCTTTCCAATCATGCATGTTTGGCAGAATATTCTATATACTCTTTCAATTACCACTATGATCATTGGTAATTTATTTGCATTACGTCAGAAGAATATGAAAAGATTCCTTGCATTTTCATCCATAGCTCAAGCCGGTTTTATCTTGCTTGGTATAATGGTAGGAAGCAAACTTGGTATGACGTCAGTTATTTATTTTGTACTCGTTTATATCTTCTCAAATCTCGGCGCATTCGGTGTAGTATCTGCAATAGAAAATGCTACTGGCAAACTACATATGGATGAATATAATGGCTTATATGCTACCAATCCGAAACTCAGTTTACTCATGATGCTTTCGGTCTTCTCGCTTGCCGGTATTCCACCAGTAGCTGGTTTTTTTGGTAAGTTTTTCCTGTTTACTTCAGCAGCATCTGCCGGTTTTTATTGGCTGGTATTTATTGCAGTTTTAAATGCTACAATATCATTATACTACTATCTTTTAGTAGTAAAAGCAATGTTTATTAACAAGAATGATAATCCAATACCAACCTTCAAGAGTGATATGATGACTCGCACAGGATTGATTCTAAGTGCTGCAGGTATTTTTGCTTTAGGTTTTTGGAGTCAGGTTTATGAATGGATTACAAGCCTGAGTATAGGAATTTTTTAAAAAGACACAAGTATGCCACTACAAGCAAAACATATAGTTGAAGAAATTAATGGTGTTCGCTGCACTATAGTAGAAAAAGGCACAACGCCCGATCGTTGTAATTTTCTCAAAGGACTGCTTACACTCAATAATTTTGAAGTCCTAACTGATTGTAAACCCAATACTGAAGGAATTGAAATATGCACAATCGGTGTAACTGACCTTGAATTTAATCCGGTAATTGCAGTTTATGAAATGCGTTTGAAGACTGATACGGGTAGTCGTGTATCCCCTGCTTACTGGGATCAAAAAGAAACTACAGTGATTGATCAATATTGGGTGTCACATGAGGATGTTGACCAAGGAAAATCACCCTGGCATTTCTAATATATTACTAGCCTCAAAAGCCTAATCTTCTTCCTTTTATTATTTCCAGGTCTGATACTTATTCAGCAGTCAGACAATTATTCCTAACTTTACAGATTTTTATGTCGGATATGTCAGACAATACGGCTGTATTAGGAATCTTAAAGAAAAATGAATACACTGGTTTTAACATCCAGCCCTATCTCTTTGAACCAGTCGAATCCCATTACATTACTCCTCTTGAAAGAATAACCACACTCAATTTAACTTCATTTGAGACCCTTCCGGAAGGAGCACTTGACTTATTCAATTTATCGGAACTACTCGACCCAAAGACCATTATAAAGAGATTCTCTAAAAAGAAAGTTGCAGCTAAAGAGTTTTTTGAACAGAATCATAATCTTATAGAGGAGGTGATCAGACCTTATCTCGATAAAAAATTTGATGAGATAATTAATATACTTTCTGATTTCAAGATACCCCTTTATGTTGCTGAATCGCTGCCTCATTTGTATGAAAGCGACCGAATTCAAATAGAAAATTTAAAAGCAAGGACAGTATTAAAATTTGATCGAAATTCCGAAGGTACAACCTATACACTCGAGGCTTTCTACGAAAAACGAAAAATAAATCTGCAGGATCAAAATAATTTACTACTAACTTTTGAGCCCTGCTATTTAATGTCAAACAAACGTATTATCGGGTTTGACAAAACAGTGAACGGGAAGTTACTAACCCCTTTTTTCACAAAAGAACACATTCAAATACCTAAACGTCTTGAGAATAACTACTTTTCCACCTTTATCAGGAAAATTGTAAATACCTCAGAAATAGCATCAAGTGGTTTTGATGTTCAGGATATAGTACTAAAACCAACTGCTCATATATCATTGGAGCTCGACTGGCAGAGTAATTATTGCCTAGTACTTTCTTTTAAATATGGAGAGAAAAGAATACTACTATCAGATCCGGTAAGGAACTTTACTGATCTCACTTCAAGCGATCAGGGTTTTATTTTTTATAAAGCCAAAAGAAACAATTCATTTGAAGAGAAGAAAAAAAACTTATTATTATCTTTTGGACTAAAGCAATTTGATAACTATTTTAGACTCAATAACGGGAATAGAGAAGATAAACCATTTTACCTGATTGAATGGCTAATCAATAATAAAGAAGAATTGCTCATAAATGGGTTCGTAATTTCTCAAAATACAACTAAACAATATTTTACCGACAAATTCTCTATTGAACAAAAAGTTGATACAGCGAATGACTGGTTTGACTTACACATTAATATTTCAATCGGTAGTTTTATCATTCCATTTTCGCTTTTTAAAGATCATATTCTTAAAAGTAACCGTGAATACGTTCTTCCCGATGGTAACATTTTCATTCTTCCTGAAGAGTGGTTTGATCAATATCGTGAACTATTTATACATAGTGTGCCAACGGGCCAATACTTAAAATTAAATAAGCATCATTTCAGTTTACTGAAGCCTTTCGGATTTAAAGAAATTGAAAAGTTTGACCACATATTTGATACAGACGATCAGGCACTTCCCTCACTTACCAATGTTACTTTAAGATCTTATCAAATTACAGGGTATAGATGGATGTTGAATTTAAGTAATTTGGGCTTTGGAGGTATCCTTGCTGACGATATGGGGCTTGGTAAAACTCTTCAAACAATTGCAGTTCTTGCTAATTATTATAAAGAAAGCAATTACCAGGAAGTCACATTATCTCAAAAAGAAAATATCAATGTTATTGCTTTAAAGTCAACCAAAGAAAATACCATTCCATTAAATAATCAGCTTGATCTATTCAGTTCACCACAACCACTCCAGGAAAATAAGCCTGTAAAGCAACACAAAGAGTTTAAAGAACCTCTGCCAAGCAGTTTATTGGTTATGCCTTCTTCATTAATTCACAATTGGGTAAATGAGTTAAATAGATTTGCACCATTTCTTAAAGTGTTTGTATATACTGGTTCCGGAAGAAAACAAAGTAAAAGTTTACTCAGAAAATATAACCTCATACTTACAACCTATGGAACATTGAGAAATGATATTGACTTTCTTTCAGAGTATGCATTTTCCTTTATAGTACTTGATGAAAGTCAACAAATTAAGAATCCGGAATCAAAGACAGCCAGGGCTGCTTTTAACTTACAAGGTAATTATCGTTTTGCACTATCAGGAACGCCTGTTGAAAATAATCTAACTGATTTGTGGTCACAAATGAACTTTGTAAATCCAGGCTTGCTTGGTGACATTCCAATTTTTAATTCTTGCTACTCTCAGCCAATTTCGAAGGATCCCGAAGGTCAGGAAGCAACCAGATTGTCGGCAATGATAATGCCATTTATTCTCAGAAGAACTAAAGAATCAGTTGCACCTGAATTACCAGATCTCAGTGAAACAATTAGTTATTGTACGATGTCTGAAGGTCAGAAGTCACTTTATGAATCAGAAAAATCTAAAGTAAGAAATCTGGTCTTTGAATTAATGGAGAAGGAGAACGGAAGTTCAATCTCATCAATGGTCTTGAAAGCTTTAATGCAATTAAGGCAAATAGCAAACCATCCAAAAATGATTGATGTTGAAAGCATCATTGAGAGTGGCAAATTTGATGAAGTAACAGACAAACTTCAAACTATTATAGCAGAGGATCACCGGGTTCTTATTTTCTCATCTTTTGTAAAACATCTTCATATAATTGAAGATTATTGTAAAGCAAATGGCTTTGATTATTCAATACTTACCGGATCATCAATAAATCGGGGTAAAATAATTTCAGAATTCAAAACAAATCAGTCGGCTCATATATTTCTTATTTCCTTAAAAGCAGGTGGAGTTGGTTTAAATCTTACAGAGGCTGACTATGTTTTCATCTTAGATCCATGGTGGAATCCTGCAGCAGAAATGCAAGCCATTAATCGGGCACACCGAATAGGACAATTTAAGAATGTATTTGTATATCGCTTTATTACCAAGGACACTATCGAAGAAAAGATTCTCATCCTTCAGCAGAAAAAGAAAGTACTTGCAGATACTTTTATCAAACCACAGAATGCAATTTTAAGCATGTCGAAGGAAGAGATTATGCAGCTCTTCGAATAATGGTACTTAATTTAAGCTTAAATAAAACATTTAATTAATCATACCCCACTTGGTGTTTTCATATTTTGGTTAGTCCAAATTTTATTATTTACGATGTATACTAAAAAAGACTGTCTCAAAAGGACGGTCTTTTGTTTTTAATGCTGGCGGTTTCGTCAAAGATTGAATTACCTTAAAAGAAAGTAGAGAAAGCTAAGAAGTCTCACATAGGATGGTCCAAATTTGGCCTGAAGTTGTATTTCATGCGTATTTTATACGTATTTCATACGTATTTCATGCGTGTGTGCACGTATGAAATACGTACAAATAACGCTTGAAATATGCTTGATATACGACTTTAATACGACTTCATCACAAGTTCAAACCTAACTCATCGATTATCATAGCAGGAGTAAAAGAGAAAAAAGATAAATTATGGCAGTTATTATTTAACTTTCCCTATCTGGGGAAATATAAGATGGAAGGCTATATAAAGCATGCCAATTTTGATAAAGAAATAAATGACTCTTACAAGTGAGGCCTTTTTAAGATTGGGACTCACTTTTATAAAGAGGGCGTCAATTGTTTCTTTTGTCGGATAGGGAAATAGATTGTTTTAGCAGAAAACTAAATACTATCTTAATAAAAAAGAGACTGCCTATTTAAGACAGTCTCTTTTTTGGGTGAGTAATGGGATTCGAACCCACGACCCTCAGAACCACAATCTGATGCTCTAACCGGCTGAGCTATACTCACCGTATAATGGCGCAAAAGTAATACATTTGTTTCACATAGAAAAATCTTTACCTTAAGTTTTTTCAGTAAGAACGATTAGGTTTTATTAGTTTTGCGCTATAAAATAAAAAAACCTGAAAAGAGATAGTTTATC
>JBLMZZ010000059.1:0-25691 GCA_050259095.1 Omnitrophica WOR_2 bacterium
GCAAGCTTCCTCCTTTTCTTGCTTCTGTTGATTTGGTAATAATATTAATTGTACCACCAACTGAATTTAGGGCTACTCTTGAAGCACCTAATCCTCTTTGCACTTGAATTGTTTGAGTTGCATCAGCTAATCCTGCCCAGTTAGACCAATAAACAAGTCCGTTTTCCACACTACTAACTGGAACTCCGTTGAGCAATAATGCAATATTCTCTTGCTGAAAACCTCTGATACTTATTCGTGCATCTCCAGTTCCACCGCCTAATTTAGTTGCATAAACACCTGGAACAAGTTTCATTATTTCGGGGTAATCCTGGTTACCCATTTGTTGTTCAATAACAATTGGTTTTATGTTGCTCATAGCAACGGGAGTGGAGCGTTCACGAGAATAGTTTGATAGTACTGTAACTTCATCTAATGCAGTGACATATTGATTAAGTGTAATTCTAATAGGACCATTTTTACCATCTACAAGTAAGTCCTCTTTGAACGTTTGATAACCTATATAAGAAGCAGTTATTAAATGTTTACCAAGTGAAACATTAAGAATAAAATTCCCTGATTCATCAGTAATAGTACCTTGTTTCAAGGAATCAATCACTATGTTAACACCTGGAATCGAGAATCCGGTTTTAGCATCAGTCACTTGACCTCTAATAATGCCTTGACAGTGAGCATTAAGTGAAATTACTATAAGTAATGTTGTAAGGAGTATTAACTTTTTCAGCATTTGTCCAAAGATTACATTATTGAATAATACATTGAACCCGCAGGACAGGAATTACGAATGCTGATAAATGCCAAATTAGGCTTTACTTCAACAAACTAAGAATTTTCTTCTTCCATCCAGACTTTACTGTCGGTACCGGAATCTAACCGGTTCAGTCTTGATTATTACTCAAAAGTCGCGGACTATACCGCCGATCGGGAATTTCACCCTGCCCTGAAGAATTCGGATACAAAATTATTCTATTTTTTGTACAAACATACATTGCACACTTAATTTTTTAACACGTTTTTCACTAAATTTGCTAATTAAAGGAGAAGGATTTGCACCCTGCAAGCATAATAATTACATTTTTCGCACATTGCTGTACTATAAATTAATGAATTTTACTATTATTATACATGGATCTTCAGGGTATAATCAAAGCTGAAATGAATAGAGATACTCCAATTGAATCTTTACAAAAACTTTATGAGCAGATTTTTGATAAATCTTCTGTTCCATTGATTTTGACAGATCATGATTTGAATATTTGGAGAATTAATTCATTAGCTTCTGAAATTACAGGGTGGGTATTAGATCATAAGGAGACTAATCTGCTAAATCTGATTAAAATACAGGATGTAGTTGATATAAACAGTTATATTAAACTTTCGCGAAAATCTGCATTAATAACTGATAATCTAGATGATATTCATGGTTCAGTTGAATTGTATACTACTGAACTTGAGGATGGATTTCTACTAATACAACTTAACAAGTTGAATTCAAAAGAAGATAACTTAACCGCTTTCATAGAGTTAGCTCAAAAAAAGGAAAATCAACTTATTAAAGCGATTATAGACACTTCACTCTATCCATTTTGCATTGTTGATTTAAGTAATAATTGTTATCTGATTCGGAATAAGGCACATATAGATTTAGAGAACAATCTTATAAACAGAAAAAATCTCGATAACATTCCATATCTTATTGATTCTACGTTTGCTTTTGGTCTTTTTCAAGAAAGTATAAATAAATTCCATAATCCTTTCATTGAAGAACATGAATATATTGATTTACAGGGTCAAAAGGTCTATTATGAAATATATGCTTACCCTGTTATTTCTAATAAGAATAACAATAGGTATGTTATTCTTCATTATCGTGATATAACCCAGGAAATCAATGAACGAATTGAAATAGAACAATATCGGAAAACACTACAGGATTTATTTGTAAATCTCCCTGGTATGGTGTTCAGGTGCTTAAATGAGACAAACTGGACAATTGAATTTGCTAGTTCTGGATGTAAGTGTCTTACAGGTTATTCAGTAGAAGAACTAGTAAATAATTCTAAAATTCATTATGCTGATTTAATTCATCCGGAAGATCGCCAAATGGTTTGGGATTTAATTCAGGAAGCTGTAAAAAGGAAAAGACAATATGAAATAAAGTACAGGATAGTTACAAAAAAAGGGAAAATTAAATGGGTAGCCGAAAGAGGCAAAGCTAACTATGACCAAAATGATCAAGTAGTTAGTATTAATGGGTTTATAACGGATATTTCTGAGGGTATAATTGCCGAAATTAACTTAAAGAAGGAATTACAGATAAGTGAAGCGATAGCACAGATAAGTCTGAAATTACTCGAGGATAATGTAACTCCAATTGAGGTTTCAAGACTTGTACAAGATTATATGATAGAATTTTCTGGAAGTAGTTTTTCTGTTATCTATTCACCTGAAGAAAATGGTTTAGGAGTTACTCTCTATAATCATAGTGACCCGGAGGAAATCATCACCATTAATTCTGAAAAATATTCTGAGCCACAAATGATATTTTTGCAAAAGCTGTTGGAGTGTGAAAGCCCATTAATAGTGAATGAATCGGTTAATATAATACTGCCTGGATTATTTGATGAGACAACAGCAATAGAAAGATATGTTAGTATTCCGGCATTTATAAACAAAAAGCTAACGGGCCTGCTAATAATAGGTAATTCAATTAAGGATTATGAAAATGAAATAGTGGCAACAGGGCAACGTTTCATAAACATGTTTGCTTTAGGTCTTTATAGATTAAAAGCTGAGGAAACATTACAAGATGCGAAGAGCAAAGCAGAAGAGTCAGACCGTTTGAAGAGTCTATTTCTGTCAAACATGTCTCATGAGATCAGAACACCTATGAATGCCATAGTAGGTTTTGCTGAAATGCTTCAGGATTCGGATCTTGACAGGGAACAGAAGAATCGGTTTCTTGATGTAATCATTAAAAGTGGTGATAATCTCCTGAGATTAATAAATGATATTATTGATATTTCAAAGATTGAAGCCGGGCAGCTTAAACTTGATTATTCCGATTGTTTAGTAAATGAGATGATTTCTGACCTTGAAACTTACTTTAAACAGGAACTTATCAGGCTTAAGAAACCACACATAAACCTTTATATCCAATTAGGTCATCCCGAAAGTGATTTTGCATTAAAAACTGATTGTGTACGCCTTAAACAAATCCTTAATAATCTTATTGGGAATGCTATAAAGTTTACAGATGACGGTTTCATTGAATTTGGTTATAAGTTAAAAGCAGGAACCATTGAATTTTTTGTAAGAGATTCGGGTATTGGAATTGCTACAGATAAGCAGACTCTTATTTTTGAACGTTTCGGCCAAGTACAGGAAGCTATTTCACGAAATCTTGCTGGTACCGGGCTTGGATTGACTATTTCAAAGAATTTGGTTGAGATGCTTGGAGGAGAAATTAGGGTTGATTCAATTCCCGGAGAAGGTTCAACTTTTTTCTTCACATTACCAATGCGGCTAGGTACAAATCAGACTAAGAAAGCAAACATTGAAAATCCGGTAGAAAATCGTAATTCACTTGATTTACAAGGCAAAACTATACTGATTGTAGAAGATGTTGATACCAATTATTTTTACTTGAGTTCATTACTTCAAAAGCATAACTGTAAAATTATTAGAGCAAATAATGGCAAAAAGGCTATTGAAATGTGCCAGGATGATGAGTCAATTGATCTCGTATTAATGGATATTGAACTGCCAATACTTAATGGGTATCAAGCTACAAGTGAAATAAAAAAATTAAGGCCAACACTTCCGGTTATTGCTCAAACTGCTTTTGCTATGATGGGAGAACGAGAACGCAGTCGTGAAGCTGGATGCGACGACTATATTGCTAAACCAATACGCAAAGAAGAGCTTCTATCAATTTTAAGAAAATTCATCAAGGTTTAGGATCACTTAAGATAAATCATTTATATCTGGGATCATTCTGAGGTGGCAGTTTAGCCATTTGTTGGGCTTCAACAGAAGGATAACCGAAATCATCTACAACCTTTCCACGTATTAAATAAACGCCCCTTCCTCGTGTTGGATACTTTTTAAGTACATCAGGGAACATAACAACATCGAAAAATTCACCTTCATTATCAATAAAAGTAACAAATTGCATTATCTCATGCTTTATGGTGCGCACATACTTAATAGTAACTAATGCACCTGCCATTCGAACCAATTGACCCGTAAGGTTTTTGAGTGAACCAGCCATAACATCACCTCTAAACTTAGTTTTCAGCATGTCGAAGTAACTCATACTTACAGGAAAATCAAGCAATTCAATTTCATCATAAGCATCTTCCACAGGGTCATGTATAAATTCAGGTAATTCAAAATTTTTAACTCCATGTTTGAATAGAACAGGGGATGTCACCTTTTTAACTTTTCCTAACATCATGTGTGATTGCCATAAAAGCTGATGTTTGTTGAAACAGGTGAATCTAAAAGCGCCTGTACGAATTAATAGAATTACTTGTTCAAGTCCGGGATTTATGCGTTGAATAAAATCATTTAGTCCAAGATAAAGACCATTTTCAACACGTTCCCTTATAATGTTCTGTGCAAAATCACTTTCTAATCCTGAGATATGTACTAACCCGATATAAATTGTTTTACCGGTTACACTATTTAAATATCTGCTTTCATTAACAGAAGGTAATTCAAGTTGAGCACCCCATCGTTTTGCTTCATTAAAATATACCCAACTTTGGTAATAACCTCCAAAATTATTAGCAACTGCTACCATAAACTCAATTGGGTAATAAGTCTTAAGATACAGGCTTTGATAACTTTCTACAGCAAAAGAGGCCGAGTGTGCTTTAGAAAAGGAATATCCTGCAAATGATTCTATTTGTCGCCATACTTCTTTAGTAACAGCTTCAGAATATCCTTTTGCCTTACAATTATCAAAGAATTTATCAACAATTTTTTGAAATTCAATTCGTGAACGGTACTTGCCACTCATAGCCCTCCGAAGCACATCAGCATCAGCAAGATCCATTCCTGCAAAGTGATGGCAGATTTTCAGCACATCCTCCTGGTAAACCATTACACCATACGTTTCACTGAGCTGTTCCTTCATCACAGGATGAATGTAATCAAATCCGTTTGGATTGTGAAAACGTACAATAAACTCCCGCATCATTCCCGAACGGGCCACCCCCGGTCTTATAATTGAACTGGCTGCAACGAGAGTTATATAATCAACACATCGCAGTTTAGTTATGAGTCCACGCATACCAGGGCTCTCAATATAAAAGCATCCGGTGGTTTCACCACTACTCAGTAATTTTTTTACTCCTGCATCTTCTTTAAACTTCTGTACCTGATGTACATCAATACTTATTCCATAATTTTCTTTTATAATTTCAACGCTTTCTGCTATATGCCCTAGTCCACGTTGAGAAAGAATGTCAAGCTTTTCAAAACCAATATCTTCTGCAACATACATGTCCCATTGTGTTACAGGCATTGATTTAGGTGGCAAATCAAGTGCAGTGTAACAAGTGATTGGCTCTTCTGATATAAGGACTCCACCAGCATGAATACTTCTAATATTCGGGAAATCAGTCATCCGGGTACCAATCTCCATAATTTTACGGCTTATATGGTCCATATTTGCCGGATGAGGAGGATCTTCAACCAACTTATCTAGTTCAGCTTTGGGTAAACCAACAACTTTGCCTAATTCACGAATGATAGATTTCCCTTTAAAAGTCGACATAGCGCCAAGTAAAGCAGTATGTTCACGGCCGTAACGCTTAAAAATATAATCGAGCACTTCATCCCGTTCTTTCCAGGAATAGTCTATATCAAAGTCAGGTGGACTACTTCTCTTAGGGTTCAGGAAACGTTCAAAGTAGAGATTCAATTCAATAGGATCCACGTCAGTAATACGCAAGCAATAGGCAACGATACTATTGGCACCACTGCCACGGCCTACATGGTAAAAGCCTCTTGACATTGAGTATCTTATAATATCCCAGGTTATAAGAAAGTAGGAGCAAAATCCTAAGCGGTCAATTATATCCAATTCATGACGTACTCTTTTTTTTGCTTCTGCATTCTTACCATAACGGTAAACTAATCCATCAAATGCAAGTTTTTCAAGCAGTAATCGGTCATCATAGCTACTTCTGGTAAAAGTTTTCTTATTTTTTATGCTTTTAAAATCAAAAGCAATAGAACATCTGCCGGTAATACGTTCAGTATTCCTGATAAGTTCAGGATAATATTCAAAAATGGAACTAAGCTGTTTATGTGTTTTTAGCATTTTGTCATTACCGGCAACCATTTCAGATGTGAGCTTTGTAAGCAATATATTGTTATCAATAGCACGCAGATAACGATGTAACTCATAACCATCTTCATCAATAAATGCAGTGGGTGAATGGATTATATATTTGTCGGGGAACTTGTGGTAATCTGATAACGGCAGTTTAGTAATATCAGAGGGGGCTACCCCTATATACTCATTATCAGCCAATTCATTTACTTTCCGACTTCCAAAAGGATAAATAACAATAACATACCGAAAAGGAGGAGCAGGATAGGGGAGTGCTGTATGCTGAAGATTACTTCGGCTCATGAGTTCGTTCAATTCTTTAAATCCCTCATTATTTTCGGCAATACCAGTATAAAGTAACCGGTTATGATCATGAAACTCCATACCTGCCAGTGGCTTAATCCCTTCTTTATTACATGCTTTTACAAAATCAACTATACCGGTGCTGTTATTAATATCAGTCAATAATATAGCTTCAGCACCGGCTTCTATTGCGATAGAGGGAATTTTATCAACAGCTATTGTACCGTATCTGAGGCTGTAGTATGAATTGAAAGTGAGGTGCATTAAGATTAGTCGTGTTTTGTAGTTATAGTATGTACAATGTTATATAAAGGATTCTACAGGATTTAGTGTTAACTATCTGCTTTGAACATATTGGTCTGCTCTTCATCCTCATATCGGCCAAGGGTAGAGGCGCGGGTGATTGCTTTTACCCCATACCTGTTACGAATACGATCCATGGCCTGATAGAGACTTATGGTTTCAGGTTCATCATCAAACATATTAATCTGTTGAACGCCACTAACCAGATAGCTAAATTTGATTCCTATAAGTCTTATAAGCATACGACGTTGGTAAAGACGATTAAAGAGGTTTCGTACTACTGGTAGCAACATATGGTCAAATGAAGTGTACGGTATTCGGTGTTGTAGGGTATGAGTGTCAAAATTTGCATAGCGCACCTTCACTGTTATGCATGAAGTGAGTTTTTTCTTTGACCTGAGCTGGAATGAAAGTTTTTCAACCATCTTTAGCAACAGATCATTTATCATGGGTATATTAATTGTATCTTGTTCAAAGGTAGTTTCTGTGCTGATTGATTTTCTTTCCGAATAAGGCTCAACGGCAGTATGATCTATACCGTTAGCCTTTTTCCAAATAACAATACCGTTTATACCAAGCACTCTTTCAACCATTTCAACAGGCATATTACGAAGTGTTTCAATATACGCTATACCCATTGAACGTAAAAGTTTAAAGGTCTTATCACCAATTCCGGGAATCTTACTTATTGATAATGGATCAAGGAATGAATGAATACGTGCTGCTTCTATTTGCAGTTCTCCATTAGGTTTTGCTTGCCCGGTTGCTATCTTTGAAACAGTCTTATTAATAGAAAGCCCAAATGAAATTGGAAGCCCCGATTCTCTTATAATCCGTTCACGTAGTTCATGGGACCATTTAAGAGAGCCAAAAAATCTATCCATACCCGTTATGTCGATATAATGTTCATCTATCGAGGCTTTTTCGTACATGGGTGATTCATCTGAAATGATATCGGTAACGAGGTTTGAATAACGAGAGTATTGTTCCATATCGCCCCTGATTACAATAGCATCCGGGCAAAGGGCCCGTGCCATTCTCATAGGCATAGCTGAGTGAACACCGAAAGTACGTGCTTCATAACTACATCCGGCAACAACACCGCGATCTGACATACCTCCGACAATAACTGGCCGACCTATCAACTTAGTGTTATTCAATCGTTCAACTGCCACAAAGAAAGTATCGAGATCAAGATGAACGATGGTTCTATTCTCTAAATAAGGCAGCATTACTTTTTTTTATTTTGTTTTGTTAAAAGTGTCTTTTATTGTAGTATCTTTGATTAGTATTTAATCAAATTAGCGACTACAATATAATCATTATTATCATAACGTACAACAAATGAGTAACATTTTTAGCTCCAATATTAAATTATTACGCAAAAGAAGAGGACGCACTCAAGATGATGTAGCTTCTGCATTGAATATGAAGAGGTCAACCCTTAGCGGTTATGAAAATGAGGTGGCACAACCCGCTATTGACGCCCTGATTATAATGTCGAAGTATTATGGTGTATCAATTGATACACTTCTTAAGGTTGACCTTTCCAAATTAAATGAAAGTGAACTACTACAGATTGAACGGGGCTATGATGTATTTATAACCGGTAGTAAATTGAGGGTACTTGCAACTACTGTTGATAGTACGAATAATGAGAATATTGAAGTAGTCAATCATAAGGCGTCTGCTGGTTATAGAACCGGGTTTGCTGATCCTGAGTATATCAGGGTATTGCCAACCTTCCACATGCCCTTCCTTTCAAAAGAAAAAAAGTATCGTACCTTTCAGATAAAAGGTGATTCAATGCTTCCAATTCCTGATGGTTCATGGGTAACTGGTGAATTTATTCAAAATTGGAACTTAATACGTGATAACATGCCTTATATTATACTTACTCTTGATGATGGTATTATGTTTAAGGTGGTTCATAATAACATAAAGATTAACGGTAAGTTGAAACTTCTATCTCTAAACCCACTCTATAAACCTTACGAAGTTGATGTAAAGGATATTAGAGAAGTATGGAAATTTGTGCATTATATTGCTAATGAAATGCCTGAGCCAAACTTAAGAAATGAAGAGCTTGCACAGTCAATTGGTGCACTTAAGAAAGATATGGAAAAAATTAAAAGGCAGATGCAATCTAATCAGGGACGTCTGTTATTCGATGATTAAAATATTGATTTAACTGATTTCAAGCAAATTTTTGCTTCCTGAAATAAATACCAAACATTCTTTCTTACTTTTACAGAGTATTAAACATCAACCTAATAAACCTACATAAGTGAAAATAACACGACTTACTCTAACAGTCTTTTTTAGTTTTGTTAATTGCTATTTAAGTTCTGCTCAAATTGACGGAGTAACAAAGAAGATTATTGATTTAGGAAAAACTGACAATCAAACAATGCAACATCTCGACATTCTGACAAACAGAATTGGCGGGAGACTTGCAGGTTCTGATGCATATAATACTGCCGTTGAATGGGCATCTTCTCAACTACAGAAATGGGGAATGGAAGTTAGGATTGAAGAAGCAGGTAGTGTACCTGTTGGATTTAATCGCGGACCATGGTTTGGTAATTTATTAGGGGAAAATGGAATGTCGCTTCATTTTGCTACACCTAGTTATACTTCCGGTACTAAGGGAGTACAAACAGGTCCCGTAATGTTAGAACCTAAATCTCAGGAAGAATTTGATAGAATGAAGGGGGCTCTAAAAGGTGCATGGGTACTTATTAGTGGTACAAACGATGGATACCCTATTGATATTTCTCCAAAAGCTGACCAACGAAGGGACAGTATAATATCTGAGAATAATAAAATTGCTTTACAAAACAGAGAGATTGAGAATGCAAATCATAATGGTGACAAGAAACGTGATTTATTACCTTTAATTGAAGAACCTGCCTTATTTTATACTCAGATGAAAGCAGCAGGGATTTTGGGAATCATTCAGTCGTCAGATATACCTATAAGAGTAATGTACGACAGGAAGAATATGGAATCTATGACTTTTGATAACCTTCCGAGTGTACCTGACATAAAGCTCGATAAACACCAATATGAAACAATCAGGCAAATGGCAATGGAGCGTCGTAATTTCATGTTAGAATTTGATATTCGCAATCACTTTAAACCCGGTCCCATCAAATTCTATAACGTAATAGGCGTAATTAAGGGCTCCAAATATCCTGATGAATTTGTTATTATGGGTTCACATCTTGATGCTTATGATGTTGCTACCGGGGGAGTAGATGATGGATCAGGGGTTGCACCAACAATGGAAGCAGCTCGTCTGATAATGAAAGCAGGTGGAAAACCTAAGCGTACAATCCTCGTATGTCTTTTCGCTGCTGAAGAATATGGACTTGTAGGATCGCATAGTTGGGTAGATAATAATAAGGAAAAACTTCCCTACATTTCTAACATGTTCAATAGGGATTATGGACCTTTAGCACCAACAAACTTAAGTGTTTCAGAAGCCATGTGGGATGATTTCTCAAAAATATGTGAACCTCTAAATTCAATTAATCCTGATTTCCCGTTCACTTTGAAAAAACGAGAATCAAGAGCAAAACCCAAAACAGCAGGAGGATCTGATCATGCTCCTTTTGCAGTTGAAGGAGTTCCAACAATTAGCTTTGGTATTGAGGACATCAACGGCTATAACTTTTCTTACGGTGAAATCTGGCATACTGAACGTGATCTATATAATAAGAGTATAGAAGATTACGAAAAGCATGCTGCTGTTTGCACTGCTGTTGTTGTTTATGGAGTTGCCAATCTCGATCATCTGCTTTCAAGAGAAGGATTTTTTATTCAGGATAAACTCATTCCTTAAGTGGTCTGAACATTAAGTTCAAAGTTTTTGATTAAGCGTTAATCATTCAGTTTCATTAATAATACATTATGAATTTATCGAGTACTAAGGTTATGCTGGATGAACTGACGATGTTTTATAATCGAACTGAATTCATTGAGCATGATCCAATTAGTTTGCCGCATAGATACACCAGAAAGGAAGATATAGAGATATCAGGATTCCTCTCAGCCACTATTTCGTGGGGGAACAGAACAACTATTTTAAAAAACGGCATTCGATTAATGAATTTAATGGATGATCAACCTTTTTATTTCATTAAAGATGCAGGGAATAGTGATCTGAGACATTTTAAAGATTTTGTGCACAGGACGTTTAACGAGAGTGATATTCTGTTTTTTATTGAATCATTACAAAATATTTACAGAAATTATTCTGGTCTTGAAGCAGTTTTTGCAGAAGGATTTTCGGAAGATGAAAAGGACGTATATTCAGCAATACTGAATTTCAGAAGAGTATTTCTATCACTTCCACATTTAATAAGGACAGAAAAGCATATAGCTAACCCATCAAAGGGCAGTACAGCCAAACGAATTAATATGTTTCTAAGATGGATGGTCAGAAGAGATAATTGTGGTGTTGATTTTGGCCTTTGGAATACGATCAGTCCATCTCAGTTATGTTGCCCCCTTGATGTTCATTCAGCCAGATCAGCAAGGAAATTAGGCCTATTATTAAGAACGCAGAATGACTGGAAAGCAGTTATAGAACTTACTGATAACCTTAGAATATTCGATCCTAAAGACCCTATAAAATATGATTTTGCCTTATTTGGAGCAGGAATAGATAATTCCAGCTTTTCAAAAAAGTAAATAAATTAACTTCACTTTCTCTACTATTTTAAATTTACTTAGCTTTAAAATACTATACAGAAAGTAAAGTTGGTAATCCTGAAATCGAACAAGGATAGGTTTACTTGGCTCTAAGATACTGTGAAGGCCAGCTTATTTTTTCTTCAAGTTCTTTAGAAGCATTTAGTGCAAAATAAGGATTTCTCAATAACTCTCTCGCAAAGAAAATCATGTCTGCTTGATTATTCTGTAATATTTCTTCAGCCTGATGTGCGGAAGTGATTAAACCAACGGCTCCGGTAAGTATTCCAGTTTTTCTTATTTCTTCAGAAAATGGAACCTGATATCCGGGACCTGTTATTATTCTTTGGGCTGCTATATTTCCTCCTGATGAACAATCAATTAGATCAACACCTTTATTTTTTAAAATGGTAGCTAATCGTACTGTTTGATGAATATCCCAACCATCTTCATACCAATCGGTAGCAGACACTCTTACAAATAAAGGCAAGTTTGAAGGCCAAACTGACTGAATTAAATCAGTAATTTCAAGCAGTAAGCGTATTCTATTCTCAAAGTTGCCACCATATTTATCAATGCGATGGTTGGTAAGAGGCGAAAGAAACTGATGAACAAGATATCCATGTGCAGCATGTATTTCAAGTACCTTAAATCCAGCTTCTTTAGCTCTTAATGCAGCGTCTTTAAAATCCTGTTTAACCTTGTTAATTCCTTCAATAGTCAATTCTATAGGTGGTTCTTCAGCAGGTGCATAGGATAATGGAGATGGACCTACTGTTTTCCAACCACCAACGTTCAGACTAAGTTGGGAACCACCTAACCATGGAGAAGCATGAGATGCCTTTCTTCCTGCATGTGCCAGTTGAATTCCTGCCACACATCCAGTTGTATGAACAAAATCAGCCATTCTTCTATATGCAGGTATGTGGTTATCATCCCATAGTCCGAGATCATCAGGTGAAATTCTACCCTCCGGAGAAACTGCTGTTGCTTCAACCATTACTAGTGCAGCACCTCCAACTGCTCTACTACCTAAATGTACAAGATGCCAATCATTGGGATAGCCATTTTTGGCAGAATACTGACACATTGGAGACATTACTATCCTATTACGAAAAGTTACATCCTTTATGGTAATTGGTTCAAATAACTTTGACATAAACTAAATTTGAATTTTAAGTTTAAGATAACAAGAAACCGTTGTATTAGTTCATAATTTTCAATTCATACAGCCTAAAGATGCAATTAAGCTTGTATTATCCCTAATCAGAAGAAGACTCTTCAACGTAATAACTATAACCATACTACTTACTCACAGAGAATGGGAGATCTTCGTTGGTATATTTCTTATTAATGCCAGGCTTGTCACTCATTACAATATTCATAATACCTCCATTCATAATGTCTTTATGAGAAATAAACAATTTACCATAGAACTTTCCATTGAGGGTAGTGCTCTCACAGTAACGATTTGATTCATTGTTTTCAGGAGCTGAAATAATGAAAGTTTTATCACCGGATAAATGAATTGTTACCTTTTTAAATAGAGGTGCTCCAAGCACATATTCACCAGATCCTGGACAAACAGGATAAAATCCCATGGCTGAAAAGACATACCATGCTGAGGTTTGACCATTATCCTCATCTCCGCATAATCCATCGGAATTGGCTGTATATAACCTATTCATTGTCTCACGCACCCAGTATTGTGTTTTCCATGGTTGTGCAGCGTAATTAAATAAGTAAATGCCATGTTGTATAGGTTGGTTACCATGAGCATATTGACCCATATCGGCAATTAACATTTCAGTAATCTCATGGATTTGATATCCATAATATGAAAAATCAAATCGGGGAGGAGCAGTAAAAAGCGAATCTAACTTTGTAGCAAAGTTTTGTCGTCCACCCATTAACTGCTGAAGTCCCTGTATGTCGTGAAAAACACACCAGGTATAATGCCATGAGCATCCTTCAGTAAAAGCATCACCCCATTTTTCCGGAACAAATGGTGTTTGCCATGAACCATCTTTATTGCGGCCTTGCATAAAATGAGATTTTTGATTAAAGACATTTTTATAGTTCATTGCACGTGAAGCAAATCGATCAATCTCTTCTTTTGGTCTGTCAAGTGCTTCAGCTAATTTCATGATAGTAAAATCATCATACGCATACTCAAGAGTTCTGGCAACATTCTCATTTATGTCCACATCATACGGGATGTATCCTAAGTTGTTGTAATAGGTAACTCCTAATCTTCCAACAGATGATAATGGTCCGGCGTTTTCAGAATTTTTTAAGATTGCCTGATATAACGTTTGTATATCATAACCTCTAATCCCTTTTAAATAAGAATCAGCAATTATTGCAGCAGAGTTTGATCCAATCATACAATCACGGTGTCCCGGACTAGCCCATTCAGGAAGCCAACCACTTTCTTTATAAGTGTTGGCCAAACCTTCCATCATTTCACTATTTAAATCGGGGTTAAGAATAGTTGTTAGAGGGAATGCAGCTCTAAAGGTATCCCAAAAGCCATTATCTGTATAAAGTACACCGGGAACAACATTTCCATTGAAGGGACTGTAATGAACTACTTTTCCAGAAGCATCATATTCATAGAATTTTCTTGGGAATAAGAGTGTACGATAAAGTGCTGTATAGAAAGTGGTTATCTGTTGGGGAGTTCCACCTTCAATTTCTATTTTCCCGAGTTCTTTATTCCACCCAGTCTCAGCTTTCAATTTAGTTTCATCAAAAGTATCTGTTCCAACTTCTTGATTCAAATTCCTTTCAGCCTGTTCAATACTAATAAAAGATGAAGCTAAGCGCGCAGTAACAACTTTTTGATGTGATATATTTAATTTGAGAATCATGCCTGCTTTCTTTGCATCAATCTCCTGCTTGTCTATAATCAAGGTATCATCCCAAACTTTAATATCAGTTATATCTCCATCTAATAAAATCACAAAGTAATTTTTAAAGTTTGAAGGAACTCCTCCACAATTATAGCTACTTGATCCAATGATCTTTCGTTCTGATGGAATGTACTTTAATGATGATCCTTTGTTAAAACCATCAATTAGCAAATAAGCTACTTTATCAGCACCGAAAGTAAATCTCATTTGAGCGGCTCTTTCTGTGGGAGTGATTTCTGCAGTTACATCGTAATCAGCTAAATAAACCTTGTAATAATGAGGTTTTGCTATTTCAGCTTTATGAGAAAACCATGATCCTCTTTTAATTGCATCAACAACAGGCTTCCCTGTTTCTGGCATTAAGGAAAAACAACCATAATCATTAATCCACGGACTTGGTTGATGTGTTTGCTTAAAACCGGCTATTTTTTTAGCATAGTAAGAATATTGCCATCCATCACCATTCTTTGCAGTTTGTGGTGACCAATAATTCATTCCATAGGGCATTCCAATAGCAGGGTAGGTGTTACCATTAGACAATTCAAAGTCACTCGCTGTACCAATAAGTGGATTCACCTGTTGCACATAGTTCTTATCTACCTGACCAAATGAGCTGTAAAAATGAAAAGTAAGTACAGCTATAAGTAGAAATGATTGTTTCATAATTATTTAAATAAAATAAAGAAAATCAACTATTTAAGAATTCTTTTCTAAAGTAATTCTTCTTAGCTCTCATTCTCAAAGTACACTTTGTAAAAACTCATATTTCTTTCATTATCAAATCCCTTTTCAATATTGTCTTTACTACCATGGATGTAAATGTGAAAGTTTTTATCGAGTTTGAGAATACTTTTAAAAATTCGGGATTGCTTTTTAACAGCATGATCTGATATATCAAAATCATCATGGATATTTGTTTGATTCTCAGTTTCAAAATCTTTTCGATACTCTCTAAAAGTCTGGATAACATCCTTATCAGCAAAAACTTCACTGACGAATTCTTCCATTATAAAATTCTCTTTTTCTTTAAAGAACTTCATTGACTTGTTGAGTAAATCAGCTTGACCGGTTCGGTCCATTTCAAATGCATCAGGTAATTTATTAGTAACGAATTTCTTGCAGAGATCAAGTGTTTCTCTTGTCTTATGAAAATCATCATTACGCTCTTTCAATTTAAGAAATTCATCAAACCAGTAATGAGCATCATTGCTTTTACCTGATGTATCAATAACTGCACATACATAACCGTTATCGGGTTCAGTATTAAAGATAAGGCAACCTTTTTCCAATTTATTAATATTAATACCCTCCTCATGGTCTACACTGAAATTATTTTCTGTTGGAAAGACTTTTAGAAAAGTGTCCCTAGATTCAGATTTAAAAACCCCTAATGCATCTACTTCTTCACCATCAAGCACTATATCCTTGAAATAAACTACATAAAACTCACCCGGTTTTATCATTGGATGTAATGATTTTGAATAAAGATGACGGGCAAAACTTACTGAATTCTCATAAAATGTGCTTTCGTCATCAAAAACTGACGATGCATAATGATACGCTTCATTCAACTCAATATCTGTTTCATGCATGAGATTAAAATACTCATTCTTTGAAAAAGGTGAGAGGAAATATTGTGTTAGCAGATTAAGAACTTCTTCACTTAAATGTAGTTCAGAATTTGATATTCTTATTCCTTCTTCTCTACCGGCATTACCAGTCTTATGAATTGCTATTCTGTTGATTATAGCGTTGTTTGTGATTATCATAGTTAATAATAAAGATTAGTGCAATGATACTACATATAAATAAGGAAAGAAAAATTTACGCTTAAAATAACTAATGTAGTAATTTAGCGCAAAACAAAATTTATAAAATGAACTTTGGGAAAAAACTGTTAATTACTCTCTTTTCTTTAGGAATAACCGGTACTTCGATGGCTTGTACTAATTATCTTGTGACTAAAGGAGCTTCATCTGATGGAAGTACTATGATTAGCTATGCTGCCGATTCGCACATTCGTTACGGTGAACTTTACTGGCGTTCGGCAACTGATTGGCCTGAGGGAACAATGGTTACTCTTTATGATAGAGGTACTAATAAACCACTTGGTCAAATTCCACAAGTTCCTCATACATACCAAGTGACCGGCTTCATGAATGAATATCAGGTTGCAATCGGTGAAACTACTTTTGGAGGACGACCAGAGCTGGAAGATTCTACTGGTATTGTTGATTATGGTAGTCTCATGTTCCTTGCACTTCAGCGTTCAACAACAGCAAGGGAAGCTATTAAAGTAATAGCTGAATTAGTTGAAAAATATGGTTATGCCAGTTCAGGTGAATCTTTTTCTATTGGTGATCCAAATGAAGTTTGGATTATGGAACTTATCGGTAAAGGTTCAAACATGGTCACCGATAAAAAGAATAACAGTAAATACAATGCTTCAAAAGGAGCTGTTTGGATTGCTGTAAGGATCCCTGATGGATATATTTCAGCTCATGCTAATCAGGCACGTATTAATATTTTTAAACCTGAAGATAAAAAAACATCAATCAGTAGTAAAAACCTGAAATTAATTGAATCTCCTGAAATTGATTTCGTTTATGCTTCTGACGTAATAAGTTTTGCTCGTGCTAAAGGATATTTCACAGGAAAGGACCAAGAATTCAGCTTTAGTGATATCTATGCACCACTTACTTTTGACAATGTTAGATTTTGCGAAATAAGAGTCTGGTCGGCATTTAAGGATGTAAATAAAGAGATGAATAAATACTATGATTATGCTAAAGGCGATATTACTAAGGAAAGAATGCCTTTATATATTAAACCTGATAGGAAACTCACTCCACGTGATTTAATGCAATTCAAGCGTGATTACCTACAGGGAACAGACCTTGATATGTCGAAGGATGCTGGTGCAGGACCTTTTCACTCTCCTTATCGCTGGAGACCTCTAACCTGGAAATATAATGGAACTGAATATTTTAATGAGCGTGTAACAGTAACTCAACAAACAGGATTTTCGTTCATTGCTCAAATGAGAAATTGGTTACCAAATCACATTGGTGGTATTTATTGGTTTGGTGTTGATGATGCAGGTTCAACAGTTTATGTGCCGTTTTATTGCGGTATAACAAAAGTGCCACATTCATTTGCTGAAGGGAATGGTGATATGCTTACTTACTCTGATGATGCTGCATTTTGGGTTTTTAACAGAGTAGCACATTTCAAATATCTATTTTATGATAGAGTGATGCCTGAAATTAAAAAGGTTCAAGATGAACTTGAAACTGGCTTCAGTAATGACATTGTAAAGATTGATGCTGATGCTTTAGCACTCTATAAAGAAGACCCTTCCAAAGGCAGGCAATTTCTCACCGACTATGCTGACAATAGTGCAAACAAAACTATTAAGCGATGGAAAGATCTTGATAATTTCCTGTTGGTGAAATTTTTAGATGGTAATGTCAAGAAAGAGAAAGACGGTAAATTCTTACGAAATCAGTGGGGGTACCCACAATCTCCTTCCTTCCCCGGTTATCCGGATACATGGAAAGAGGAAGTAATAAAAGATACCGGTGATAAATTACTCTATAGGTAGAGTAATTCTCTAAATACCATGCTATTCCTAAAGAGAAAATTGTCCTAAGATTTCTTTCTTAGTGTTCAATTCTTATACGGGCATCAACAGCAGTTATACCTTTTGAATTTCCCAATAATGGATTGATATCCATTTCGGCAATTTCAGGTGCAATGGAACATAGGGCCGATAAACGAACAATAACATTGGCAAATGCGTCAATATTTACACCTTCCTGTCCTCTAACCCCTTCCAGTATTTTATATGATTTCAATGATCTGATCATTGTTGTTGCTTCATCAAGTGAAATTGGAGCAAGTGAAGATTGAACATCTTTAAGAACTTCAATAAATATTCCACCTAAGCCACATAGAATTAGATGGCCAAATTTTCCTTCTTTTTTTGCACCCGCAAATATTTGAATCCCTGAAAGCATTGGTTGGATTAGAATAGCAGTTGTATCCTTAATTACGATCATGCGTTCAAATTCTGAGCTAACAGTTGTATCATCCATTACATTTAAAGCTACTCCACCAACATCAGATTTATGCACCGGTCCAACAACCTTCATTACAACAGGATACCCTAATCGTCTTGCTTCAGTAACAGCATCTTCAACAGAAGTTACCACTGCTTCACCTGCTCGTGGAATACCGGCAGCATCCAGAAGATTCTGTACTCTATCAGGACTGAGATATCCATTTTCAGAGTTTGTAATGACTTCCCTAATTAATTTAATATCTAGATCAGGCAATTTGTGTGATACTGCAGGAGTGGGAGTATTGTAAACTTTGCCTAATGCATTTCCAAAAACTACTTCATCCGGAAAATTAATTCTTCCAAGATTAATAAAGTAAGCTATTTCATCTTTTACATTTATGATAGAAGGAAGTATAGGGAAAATAGGCTTATTACATGAATTCATTTTTTCATGTAATAACTTATATACTGAATAGTTTTCAAATAGTCCGGGACTTCCAAATATAACTGCCATCCCATCAATATTATCGAATTCCTTATCACAATATTCTATAATCTCACCTAATTGTTCTGCTGTACCTGTTGCAAGAAAATCAATTGGATTTGCAACTGAAGAACCTGGAAATAGTTTTGAAAGCAGTTCAGGACTATCAATATGAGGTACTTCGAAATTGTTATTTGATAGAGCATCAGTTAACATAACTGCGGGACCACCAGCATGAGTTATGATAGCAATGTTCTTTCCTTTTAATTTTTTATGCATAAAGATTTCACCAACCGTTACCAGTTCTTCACGACCATAGCATCTTACAATTCCTGCTTTTCTAAAGAGAGCATCTACGGCAGTATCACTACTTGCAAGGGCCCCTGTATGTGAAGAAGCTGCTCTGCTTCCGGCAGATGAACTGCCAGATTTTACAGCTGCTATATGACAACCTTTATTTATAAGAGAAGCTGCATGTTTAAGTAACATATCAGGCTTGTTAACACTCTCAATATAGAGTAACTTGACTCTTGAGCTTTTTGCAGGATCAAAAGTTTCATCAAGATATTTAAGAACCTCTTCAACACCCATCTGAGCACTATTGCCAACTGAATAAACACTACTAAATGACAATCCGTTGAGCATTCCTGCTTCCATAATAAATACAGCAGTTGCACCTGATCCTGAAATAAAATCTACACCATGAGGTTCCATTCGAGGAATTGGGAGGCTGAAGACAGAGGTATGATTATGATTCATCATTCCAATACAATTCGGCCCAATCAAACACCCATTAACACTATTTACTGTATCTACAATTCGCTGTTCTAACTTTGCACCTTCCTCACTTTCTTCATGAAAACCTGCTGAAAAAATGATAAATGCTTTTGTGTTTTTATGTTGGGCAAGTAAGTCAACAGTATCGGGACAATATTTGGCAGCTATTGCAAGAATTGCTAAATCAACATCAGGAAGATCAGCAGGATCCTGATAACACTTTATGCCCTGAACTTCAGTTTCTTTAGGGTTGGTTACATAGAGTTTACCATGGAATTTATTATCTAAAAGGTTCTTTAGTACTTTTCCGCCAGGTTTCGTTACATCATTAGATCCACCTATAATTACAATACTTTGTGGATCTATTAGCTGCTGATTAATCATGATTATTAATGAGTTAAATTAAAATAGTGCTATAAATTCATTCAGGCGAAGGTAATAAAATATGCTTACCCCCGAAATGCATGATAAAAAGGAAAATGAAGAAATCTTAAGAATTTAATCCTGAAACATAATAGAGAGAGCAACTACACCGGGTCCAACATTAACACCCAAAACCGGAGAGCAATCATTAATAAATAAAGGATCCTTACCGGTAAGTGCAACCATTTGTTCCTTATACCAATTGGCAGTTGCAACATTCTTTGCATGTGAGATAGAATATCCCCAAATTGGGCTTTTCGAAACAAGCTTTTTAACGTTATCCATTACTATGGACCGACTTCCCTTTTCAGTAAAAGGTTTACCAAAAGTTTCAGTGCGTCCCTCATCATTTACAGTTACTATTGGTTTCAGATTAAGTATTGAACCAATTAGTCCTTTTGTATAACTAACTCTACCACTTTTAATCATATACTTGATAGTTTTTGAAGAGACAAACATTTTGGTTTTTAACGACCATTCATCTATCTTTTTTATCAAGTCTTCCTGACTAATCCCATCATGCAACTCCTGCGCGGCTCTTAAAACAATTAATCCAAGTCCACTTGAAATGCGCTTTGAATTTACAACACTGATATTCTTACCTGTATGCTCCGAAACAGTATGTGCAGCTTTAGTACTATTAGAGTATGTTCCACTCATAGCACTACTAAGATGAATACCGATTACAGATTCATATTGGGTAGAAAGGAATGAATATTTGTTAAAGAACTCTTTATATGCCGGTTGAGATGTGCTGGGATAAATTGGTTCTTTATCCAACATTTTATAAAACTGAGATGATAGCAAGGTTACTCCATCAAGAAAATAAGTATCTCCAAAGTGAACGCTCAATGGAACTACTTGTATTTGATATTTTTCAACAAGTTCAGGTGGAATATCGCAAGTAGAGTCAGTAACAATTGCAATAGGAATGTGTGGATTTGAAGCGATATTATGCTGCATAACCATATCATCTACCTTTTGAAAAGAAATGTTACCAAATCGATTTAGTATTTTCAGTACTTTAGAAGGATGGTCGGTATGAATATGAACTCTCATTTTACGAGTTGAGCCGGCAACAACCATTGAATCACCCATATGAGCAATCGACTTTCGTACTTGTGAAAGATCAATCTTTTTACTATCATCAATAGAAAGCATTGCCTCAGTACAATATCTAAACGTAATCACATCATGTGAAATCACTTCAGAATCGGTAATTATAATGTTTTCACGACTGGTTAATATTTTTCTAATTTCACCGGCCTTAACAAATTCAACGATTCCCTGAAGGAAAACAACAAAGCCTTTTGCTCCGGCATCTACTACTTTTGAATTTGCAAGAACTTCAAGTTGAGCGGTTGTTGCTTTCAGCGATTCAAGAGCTTTTTGATAGGCAAGAGCAAGTAATTCAATAAAATCCTTGATGCTGTCCTTAAGAATATAAACAAACTCTGCCCATTCTCTAATTACGGTTATCATAGTACCCTCAATGGGGTTTGCTATTGCTTCGTATGCATATGTAACGGCTTTACGAATTGCCTCAGCAAAAACTTCAACACTTATTGTGTCGTTTTTCTGAAGTTCATTACTAAATCCATAAATAAACTGTGCGAATATTATTCCTGAATTTCCTCTTGCTCCGGTTAGTGCAGCATCTGCAAGTGCAGCAGCAGTTTTACGAAAATCGGAAGTAGGTATAGGTGTATCAACGATTGATCTCATTGTAGATGCCAGGTTAGTACCTGTATCAGCATCGGCAACCGGGAATACATTTATCTTATTTAATTGAACCTGATTCTCAAATATTTTTTGGGCTCCAGCAAGAAAACTATAATATAGCGTTTTACCATCAAGCTGCGTAATTGACTTCTGTTTAGGGTCCAAGGCTAAATTCTTAAATTAAGGAGTTAAAAAAATTATAATAAGTCACAAAGTGAAATCTCTTACTGCCCTTTATATTCTTTCTTAACAGCGTGCAAAGATACTTGTAATATAATTAAAATCACCTTAAAATTGAAGTACGCTAATAGTCAGATTATTACTTAAGTCTTTTGAATCTTGAAAGTTTATCTTTAACAATAGCGTTGTTAAGTTCACCTTCTAAATCTTTAAAATCATTGCGCGTACCACAGTACCACATTTCTGTAAAAGGATCTGTGTCAAGCAGCATTTTCTTTATTTCCTCCTGTGTTGGGGTTTTCAGTAATCTGGAATACTCGTAATATGTCCACTTAGTGAAAGCCGAATTCTGATCAACACCTCTTTTATCTAAAAAATATCCATCTTTCAGGGTTACCGGGTAGGCAAGTTCTGCACCATAATATACATCAGAAGGAGCAGGATAGGAAACAATTGACAATTTATCAGATGACATGGTGACTGGAACCTGTTGGGAATAGTCAAGTTTTGTCTTATAAATAATAATTGGAACATTAGCAAGTACTGGTTTCCCTTTAACAGCTGCAATCTGTTGTTTCGGTTTACAGCTAGTTAAAACAAAGAAAACTAATGAAATACAAGTTAGAAATGTGAGAATTCTTTTCATAAATTTCTGATTCTATAAGTTTGGATAAAGAGCAAAGGTATGAAAACAAAAAATTAGAAATAGCATGAGATTACTTTTTGTTTTTTTTGGTATGAATATTGTGATTTAAAAAACATTTATAAAAAACTTTTGCAGAAGGAAAATTGATCTTATTTTTGTTCTTAACTTCAATAAAGTTCACACTATTTAATTTAAAAATACTAAAAAAATGAAAAAATCGATCACTATTCTGGTAATGCTTTTGTTTTCAATGACATTTGTTTTTGCACAGGAAGCTAATAAACCGGTTGAACCAACAAAGAATGCACCTGCTGAAGCAGTGAAACCTGCGGCTGATAATCCTAATGCAGCTGACATTTCATTTTCTAAGACCGTTCATGATTATGGAACTATTTTTGTTGGAGGCGATGGTAATAGTGAATTTGAATTTACTAATACCGGCAAAGAACCATTAATCCTTTCAAGTGTAAAATCATCATGTGGCTGTACTGTACCAAGTTGGCCGAGAGAACCTATCATGCCAGGTAAAAAAGAAACCATTAAAGTAAAATACGACAGTATGAGAATTGGTCCTATAAATAAGACCATCACAGTAATGTCTAATGCAAAAACTTCTCCTGTTGTTTTGAAGATTACAGGTAATGTTGTTAAACAACCTACTGATAATACAGTTCCTGAAAAGAGTCTTAGTACAGGCGCTTCTCCAACAGCTAAATAATTAATTAAATAAATCATAAAAAAAACTGTCTGCTGCAACAGGCAGTTTTTTTTTGGAGTTTACTGCCGGATTTAAAAGGTGCTCTTAATTACAGTACTTGCTTTTTAAAACTTAAGGATTATCCGATTAAGAATTCATTAGTTGTTTAAATTTCATTTTATAAGTAATTAGTCCTAATTTTGCCACAAAGTTTAAAACATACTACAATGCCTCACATCTCAGAACGTGGCTCATTAATGCCAGCATCACCTATCAGAAAGTTAGTTCCTTTTGCTGAAGCCGCAAAAAAGAAAGGAATCAAGGTTTATCATCTTAACATTGGTCAACCGGATATACAAACTCCAGAAGTTGCTCTTAAAGCGATCAGACAATATGATTTAAAGGTTATTGAATACAGTCATTCAGCCGGAAACGAATCATATCGTCGTAAACTTGCAGCATACTATCAAAAGATAGGAATTAATGTCGACTGTAATGATATCATTATAACAACAGGAGGTTCGGAAGCTATTTCTTTTGCACTAAAATGTTGTTTGAATCCTGGAGATGAAATTATCATTCCTGAACCATTTTATACTAACTATAATGCTTTTGCACTCGATGCAGGTATAAAAATTGTACCTATTACTTCAGATATCAGAAAAGGATTTGCTTTACCATCGATTGCTGATTTTGAAAAATCAATCACATCGCACACCAAAGCTATCATGGTATGTAATCCTAACAATCCTACAGGCTATCTTTATAGTAAAGAAGAGCTTTTACAGCTGAGGGAATTAGTGCTGAAACATGATCTTTATTTATTTGCTGATGAAGTTTATAGAGAATTCTGTTATGATGGTGAAAAGCATTTTAGTGTTATGGAACTTGAAGGATTAGAACAGCATGCTGTTTTAATGGATTCTGTTTCAAAACGATACAGTGAATGTGGTGTAAGAATTGGAGCACTTATTTCTAAGAATAAATCTTTAATGACCGCAGCACTTAAATTTGCTCAATCACGACTAAGTCCACCATCATTGGGTCAAGTAATAGGGGAGGCTTCATTAGAAACACCTGTTGAATATTTTAAAGAGGTTTATAATGAATACATTGCTCGCCGTAATTATGTAATAGAAGCTCTTAATCGCATCCCCGGTGTATTTGCCCCAATGCCTAAAGGAGCATTTTATTCAGTAATCAGTTTACCTGTGGAGGATGCTGATCATTTCTGTCAATGGCTACTTGAAGATTTTAATTATAACATGCAAACAGTGATGTTAGCTCCTGCTACCGGATTTTATGCTACTAAAGGACTAGGTAAAAATGAAGCACGTATAGCATATGTTCTAAAGCTTGAAGATCTTCACAATGCTGTTCGTTGCCTTGAGGAAGCATTGAAAGTATATCCTCATGTAGTGAAACCCGAAAACATAGAAGTTACACAGGCATAAGCTTACATTTAGCTTTTATCTTTTATAATGATCAGGGAAATCTTTGTAAAGAAGGTACTTTTCTCTGATCATTTTAAATTTATCTAAATCAGGCTGCCATGTTGCTTTGATACTTGATTCATCCATACCAGCTTCAATTTGCTTCCGTAAAACCTCTGTACCTGCTAGTTTAGTAAAAAATGTAGTGAAAAAAACTGATTTGCTTGTGTCTGCGCGATACATGTCTATTAACCAGTGTAAACGCAGTCCGGGTGATTCTTTGATTGAATTAACTGAATCTCTGAGATTATACCCATGACAGACCATATCCTTATAAGGAGGATTTACTGCTCCTTCACGACTTACTGGGGTAAAAGTATAATTTCCATTATTAAATTGTGGATATCCAATTACTGTGAAAGGGAAATTGGTGCCTCTTCCAACACTTACTTTTGTTCCTTCAAACAAACAAACAGAAGGGTAAAGTATTACAGAAGCCATATCGGGAAGATTTGGTGAAGGTTTTATTGGTAATTCATAAAAAGTTCTGTGATTATAGCCTGAACATTCTACCCAATCCAGATCACATTTAACGCTGTCTTTGAGCCAACCTTCTTCATTTACCATTCTTGCATATTCTGCCATCGTCATACCGTGAACCACCGGCACTGAATGCATTCCTATAAATGATTGAAATTCTT
>JBLMZZ010000060.1:0-3779 GCA_050259095.1 Omnitrophica WOR_2 bacterium
AGGTTAAAAGCCATCTTGCTTTTTTGAACGCCGCAGGCTTTGAACAATCTTGAACCATATTGAACAACTTTTACAAGTAAGAAAAAAGCAGTTCCGGTCGCAGACTGGAGAAATTCCTTCTATGCGTTTAGGCTTAAACTTTCCCTCTCATGTTCTGCACTGAGTGCTGCCAATAGAGACGCGATAAATCGCCGTCTCTACAATGCGGTATCAACCAATTTCGGTAAATTGCCTATTTTTACAATCTTTACAAAAGCACCCTATGTTACAGCATATTGAAAATTCTTCACATCGGTTAGATCAACTGCATCTGTTTGCTAAACGACTTATTGATGGTGAAAACGGGAAACTTTTGATTGAAGAGTTTCGCAATTATATTGATACGGTGAATGCTACTGAGGCTATGCAGGTGTTGGATGCACTGCTTGTTGATGGGTATTCTCTTGAAAAGGTTAAGGAATATACCGGTAAGCTTATTAATGTTTTCTTTAAGTCGCTTGATTCCATCAAGTGGAATAAACCTGCCGAAGGTCACTTTTTATACTATCTCATGCTCGAGAACAGAGAGGTTGAGAAACGGATGAATGCTATAAGACCGGTAATAAAAAAGCTCTTCAATGAAGAAGGGTATGACGATAAGTTACTGTTTGCAGAGCTTCAACAATTGATTGATGCGCTTAAAGAGTATGAGCTTCATTACATTAAGAAGGAAAATATCCTTTTCTCTTACATTGAAAGGGTTTTCCCGCAATATCGGTGTATTAAGATAATGTGGTCGTTTGATGATGATTTTAGAAGAAGCCTGAAGACTATTGAAGGAATCCTGAGAATGGATGCTCCCGATAAAGGGTCGCTGAATAAGGAGTTAGGCAAATTATTCTTTATTGTTTTCCCGCTTATTTTCAGGGAAGAACAGATTGTATTTCCTGTTGCCTTGAGGGCTGTGCCTGAAAATGCCTGGTTTGAGATGATGGAACAGAGTTTTGAAACAGGCTGGTGCTATGGCATTCAACCGGTACAAAAAGAGACTCACGATTCTTTGTTTTCGAATGAAACGGGATTAGTAAATCTTGATACCGGATTGCTTAATGCTGAGCAGTTGATTTTGTTGTTCAATCACTTGCCTGTGGATATCACCTATGTAGATCAGAATGATGAAGTAAGATATTTTTCAGGAGCAAAGCACAGAATATTCCCACGTTCTAAAGCGATAATTGGACGAAAAGTACAAAACTGTCACCCGCCCGAGAGTGTTCATATTGTTAATGAAATAATAGATGCATTCAGATCGGGGCGTAAATCAGTAGCTGATTTCAGGATAAACATGAAAGGAAGGTTTATCTCTATTCGATATTTCGCATTACGAAATGAAAAAAATGAATATTGTGGCACTCTCGAAGTAAGTGAAGATGTTACAGAAATTAGAGCGGCACAAGGAGAACAACGTCTTTTGGATTGGAAATGAACAATTGGAAGAGGACCTTTAGTATAATCTGGACCGGACAAATCATTTCAATTTTAACCAGTTCAGTGGTTGGTTATGCTATTATTTTTTGGTTAAGCATTAAGACAGGATCAGCTCAAACACTTGCATTTGCTGCCATTGCAGCCTTATTACCACAAGCATTACTGGGACTAGTTACGGGGGTGTATATTGACAGGTGGAACAGGAAACTCATCATGATCTTGTCGGATAGTTTTATTGCCCTGAGCACTTTTGTCCTGGTGTTACTATTTTATTTTGGCAAGGTTGAAATATGGCATATTTACGTACTGGCAGCTGCGAGGTCAGTTGGTTCAGCTTTCCATATGCCTGCAATGGAGGCATCTATTCCGTTGATTGCCCCTGAATCGCAATTGATGAGAGTTGCAGGTATTAACCAGATGATTCAGGCAACAAGTGCTATTGGAGGACCTGCTATTGGTGCGTTGCTGATAACGGTACTGAATATGAGTTATGTGCTGATGTTTGACATTATAGGGGCTATTTTTGCTGCCGGTACACTGCTGTTTGTTTCAATTCCGAATCCTAAAAAAAGTGCGGATGGTTTAACTCCCCATGTTTTCAGGGAAGTTAAGGAAGGCCTCAGGGAGATTTATAAGGATTATGGTCTATTCCTTCTATTCATATTTTCGGTTATTGCCACATTTTTTATAATGCCCGTTGCGGTTTTGTTTCCTTTAATGACTCTAAATCATTTTGATGGAGGAGTTTGGCAGATGAGTATTGTTGAGATGCTTTGGGGAGCAGGAATGCTTTCGGGAGGTGCACTGGTTGGTCTCAGAAACTTTAAAACGAATAAGGCACAGATAATAAACTACATGTATCTGATCTTTGGAATGTGCTTCTTTCTATCAGGATTGCTTCCTAAAACCGGATTCGTTTGGTTTGTTGCACTCACAGCCATTGGGGGCGTTAGCACTGCCGTGTACAATTCTTCGTTTACTTCATTGATTCAGTTAAAGATAAATCCTGCAACGCTTGGACGGGTATTTTCAACTTACACATCTTTAACCTTATTGCCTTCGCTTATAGGAGTTGTTGGCACTGGATTTATTGCAGACAAAATAGGGCTTATTAATGCTTTTATTATCTGCGGATTGATAAATATTCTGGTAGGCCTCATTTCATTGACCATTCCGTCAATAAAGAAAACAGGACTTTAAGCATTTTCAACTTTCTCAATACTCTCAATAATTTATTTATATTAACTTTGAAAGTTGAAATAATACCATTCAAGTCCATTGATCTTCCTATTATTCAATTGTTTAATATAGGAAGATATGAGTTCAATAGTAGCATAAATTAAAATTTCTGATGATTAAAGATCTTGATACAAAAATTGCTGTAACGTATGGTGAGCAGAAAATTTCATATAGCGAATTAAGACGGACAGTTGCTGAATGGGCCTTGAATTATTCGCTTGAAGCAGGAGATCATGTAGTCATCTTTGCCGAAAATAGTCCTGCATGGATATTTGCCCTGTATTCAATCTGGCAAAAAGGAGGTATTGCAATTCCGGTTGATAACCTTGCCACTGCTGAAGAAACCTCATATATACTTAAAGATTGTGAGCCAAAAGTAATCTTTACTTCCGGCACAAGGCAAGAGGTTATTAAGAAAGCTACCGCACTGGCAGGCATTAGTGCAGAAATGTTTTTACTTGACAACTTTCAATTAAAAAACAAGGTAGTACAGGAAGTTGCTGTACCTCATCCCGATCCTGATAAAACGGCATTAATAGTATATACATCGGGCACTACAGGTGATCCAAAAGGTGTAATGTTATCTTATCAGAATTTGTTAACCAACATTAAAGCGGTATCAGAACACATTCCTATTTACAAGCCTGAATCAACTGTAATGATGTTGTTACCAATACATCATGTATTGCCATTGGTAGGTTCTGTCATCATTCCTTTATACATCGGTGCAAAAGTTGCCATTAGTCCGTCGATGCAGTCGACCGATCTGATGAATACCCTTAAGAATAATGCTGTGACCATAATCATTGGTGTGCCCAGATTGTATGCTGCAATCCGTAAGGGCATTATGGATAAAATAAGGCAAAGCACGATTGCCCGCATGCTCTTTTCAATTGCAAGGAAGGTAAATAATCCTAAATTTTCGCGTAAGGTTTTTAATACAGTACATCAAAAAATGGGTGGTTCAATAGAATCCCTTGTATCGGGAGGTGCTTCACTTGACAAAGAGATAGGTGCTGATTTTCAGACTTTGGGTTTTGAGGTTCTTGAAGGTTACGGTATGACTGAAGCGG
>JBLMZZ010000061.1:0-7834 GCA_050259095.1 Omnitrophica WOR_2 bacterium
CATACATTTTATCACCCTCACAATGCATTGGACAATAAAACTGTTCTTTTTTCTTTGAAGCTCTAATCTTATTTACTTCATCTACCGGTAAAAGGTTCATCCCACAAACTGGGCAACTACCCTTTTCGCGGTAAGTTTTACCTTCTTCACAATCCATTGGACAAGCATATCTCACTTCTCCCTCACTATTTTTTTTGATGTCTGAATTATTATCAGAGGGAATAACCCCTTCTTGGATCTTATCAGTTTTATTAGATAATTCGTTGGAACTAACTGGGATTAGAAACATACCACAAACGGGGCATCTTCCGGGTTCATTATAAGTTTTATCACCTTCACATTTCATTGGACAATACCACACAGTATGATCCTTAGCCTTTAGAGGTGTATCTTTATGTTCGTTAGAATGATTTAACTCATTATTTTCCATAATCACGATAATATTTTTTAATAAAATTCGAGTGCATTGGATGATCCTTCTAAAAAGGATACAAGATTTGGGTTATGATTCTTTATAAGTACAAAAATAACTGTTGCTTGACAAACAAGGATTATATAAACAAATGTCAAATTAGAAAGTTATTGACTTTTTTGCTGGAGCAGATGCTGATGCCAGTGCTAAAGAAGTTGCTACAACTACACAGAATCAATCGAATGTAGTTAAGGAACTTTCGAGATCACTGGCTATTTAAAATCAAAAAGCTCGTAAATCATAAGATTTACGAGCTTTTTTCCCCACTTCGTCGGGGCGAAAGGATTCGAACCTTCGACCCCCTGGTCCCAAACCAGGTGCGCTAGCCGGGCTGCGCTACGCCCCGAAATTACTCTGCGGTGAGAGGGGGATTCGAACCCCCGGTAGGGTAATCCCCTACGACAGTTTAGCAAACTGTTGGTTTAAGCCTCTCACCCATCTCACCGTATGGGGAGTGCAAAAGTACAAAAGGATTCCATATTACCAAATTTATTTCAAGAAATATTTCAAAACTTTGATAAATCTTAGATTCGATGGTCTCAAATCCACCGAATTATGACCCAAAAATCGCAGAATGAAGATTTCAATTAATATATAATCAGTAAATTAGAATCTGGAATGTACCTTTTAATGTATTTCAGAATAAATAAGCTTTAAGATTAAGAAAATTCACTCTTGGTTGTCTGGAAGTGTATAAAGGGAGTAGTTTCTATGTTTTGAGTGACATGAAATGCCATTTAAGAGTATTCAATTAATACAGTAACTGATCGAGTTTGTAATGATTGAGTGCGAAAAAAAAACCACAATACTGTGGTTCTTATACTATTTTATACTCAGATATCTCTTTTATGGGATAAAGACTCCCGGTTGTACCGGAACTCCGGCTCCAAGGAAATTACTAATCTTTTCTAACAGAGTATTCTTGTCAATAGGTTTTGAAATATAATCAATACATCCTGCAGAGTAACAGAGTTCCACTTCATTGTCGTACACATAAGCAGTTTGCGCTATTACAGGTAGTTCTTCACAAATGCTATGTATTGCAATAGTAGCATCAAATCCATTGATACCCGGCATATTTATATCCATTAATACGATATCAATGTTTTTTCTTTCTCGAACAATATTTATTGCCTCCTGTCCGGATGAGGCCCAAAGTATTTCAGCATTGGTATGCCTCAGTATCGTTTTAAGATATAGGAAACTGCAATCAGTGTCTTCTGCAATTAGAATACATTTACCGTTCCAGTCATAGATTTTACGGTTAACATTATTCTGAAAATCAGTAAACAGCAATTGTTTCATTAGGTTTGGTCTTGTACATCAGGATTGCTTAGCTAAAGTAAAAAGAATCTCGATGCAATTATACACTTTAATAGCGAATTTTATAAAAAGTAATCTGGAAATTTCTAAAAATCAGTGTTTTTATAAGTTATTTAAGAGAAATTTTAAACTTAGCTTGAAAATTTACGACTTTTTAGTACCTTTGCAGTCCTTTTAAAGGATGGCAAATCCAACTGCCATAACAATAAACATGAATTATTCAGGGTCCGGTAGCTCAGTTGGATAGAGCAACAGCCTTCTAAGCTGTGGGTCGTGGGTTCGAATCCCGCTCGGATCACTAACTTGATTATCACATCATCAATTGGTTGAAAGAAAAGGAATGATTACAGAATTCCTCTCTTCGCTGCTCTTTTTCATAGCAAGGCTGATTAGTTTCCTGCCACTTTCGTGGTTATATGGAATATCCCGATTTATTGCTTTTATCCTCAGAAGAGTTGTCAATTATCGTCGTAACGTTATCATTCAAAATCTCAGCCGTTCATTTCCTGATCTTAAGTATAAAGAAATTAATAGTTTAGCAAATAAATTTTACCTGCATTTTACTGACGTATTTATCGAAGTAATTAAAAGTATTTCATTTTCAGGTAATAATCTGCGTAAAAGATTTAGGGTTGAAAATCCAGAACTGTTGATAAAGTATTACCAGGAAAATAGAAATATCATTGGATTAACGGGCCATGTTGCCAATTGGGAATGGATGACCATTATTCCTTCTCTTTTTCCTTTTAACTGCTATACTTTGTATAAACCATTAAAAAGTAAGATTGCTGAACGTATAATGACCCGTATACGTCATCATTTCGGCATGAAGCTTCTTCCTATGTCTAATGCAGCAAGGTTCATTTTAAGTAATAAAAACAGTCAATCTTTATATATTTTTATTGGAGATCAATCTCCTGCAAAAGTTGAAAATGCTTCAGAATTTATCTTTTTAAATCAGCGTACTACTTTCTTTACAGGTGGAGCTAAGCTTGCAAGAGCTACCGGGGCTGCTGTTGTTTATATCTCCATCAACCGTATTAAGCGAGGCTATTATTCGGTAAAATTTATTCCGATTGAAGTAAATTCTTTTGATAATGAAGTTAGTCAACTTGAATCTACCATCGGTACCAAGCAACATAAGGATATTGAAACACAAATCCTTTCAGCTTATTCAAGTCTTCTTGAATCTGATATTATTGCAAATCCTGTTGATTGGTTATGGTCGCACAAAAGATGGAAACATTGACCATATTCTTTGTTATTATTGAGTGACATATCAAGTAGGTTATTTTTTAGCGCGTTATTTTTATTTTGGAAACTTTTAAATCACTCAAACACCGTAATTTCAGACTTTTCTTTTTTGGGCAGATAATCTCACTTCCAGGCAATTGGATACAGAGTATTGCAATGGGATGGTTGGTTTACAGATTGACTAATTCAGCATTCTTATTAGGTTTGGTTGGTTTTGCATCTCAAATACCTGCCTTTATTGTAACTCCCATTGCAGGAGTATTTGCAGACAAAATTGACCGAAGGAAGGTGTTGCTTACTACTCAGATAACCGCAATGGTTATTGCACTTACTTTGGCATTTTTAATCTTATCTGATCGAATTACTGTAATATACATTGTGATTGCAGCTGTAATTAATGGAATTGCATTTGCCATTGATAATCCATTCAGACAAGCCTTTCTTGTAAATCTTATAGATGATAGAAAAGACCTGCCAAATGCAATTGCTCTCAATTCAACCATGTATAATTCTGCGAGATTTATAGGTCCACCTATTGGAGGATTCCTGGTTGCGTATGGAGGTGAAGGAATTTGTTTTTTAGTAAATGGGTTAAGTTACATTGCTGTTGTAGCTTCCTTACTTTCCATGCGTGTAATGCATTTTGACAAATCTGAAAGTGATACTTCAGTATTTTCTGATCTTATCAGTGGCTTCAAGTATGCTTATGAAGCATCGCATCTGCGTATCATTATAATTATGGTTATTGTAATGAGCTTAATTGGCCTTCCCTTTCAAGTGTTTATGCCGGTATTTGCTAAAAGTATATTAAGCGGAGATTCTCAAACGCTTGGATTTCTTACCGGCTCTCTTGGTGCAGGTGCATTACTTGGGGCATTGTTGTTAGCGAATCAGTCATCTATTGGACGGTTTCCTAATATCATATTTACCTCTGCTTTAATGTTCAGCATTGGATTAGGGATTTTCACCCTTTCACATAATATTTGGTTGTCATTACCAGCACTTTTTGTTACAGGTTATGGTATGGTCGTGCTGTTTGCCGCTTGTAATACAATGCTTCAAACAATGGTTAATGAAAATATGAGAGGCCGGATTGTTGCCTTATACAGCATGTCATTCATGGGCTTTACTCCTATTGGAAGCATTCTTATTGGATATATTACCGAATTTGCAGGACTACAGATAACTTTAGCCATTGCAGCATTTCTATGTTTACTCGTTGCTTTTTGGTATTATCAACATATGCAACGGATAAGAAATGCTCTATATAATTACCAAAAGACATAAAAAATACCGGGCAAAGTCTTAATGAATGCCCGGTATCAATTTCTTTGTAAGAAGAGACTATTTAAGACGTGATGCCACTTTATCCCAATTTACGATTCCCCAGAATCCTTTAACATAATCTGGTCTCCTGTTTTGATAATCGAGGTAATAAGCATGTTCCCAAACATCACAGGTCAATAGTGGTGTTAATCCGTCTCTCATTGGATTAGCTGCATTAGATGTTTGCTTAATACTCAGTTTTCCACTGGAATCTTGTACTAACCAGTTCCATCCTGAACCGAATAACTTAGCAGCACTATCAGAAAAAAGTTCTTTAAAGTGATCCAGAGATTCAAAGTCCTTTTCTATTGCCTGTAAGAGTTTACCGGTAGGATTTGTTTGTTTGTTAATCAACGACTCCCAATAAAAAGTGTGATTCCACACCTGAGCAGCATTATTAAATATCCCTCCATCAGCTTCCATAATGATCTTTTCCAAATCATAATTATTCTCAAACTTGGTTCCCTTGATGAGGTTATTTAAATTGTTTACATAAGCCTGGTGATGTTTTCCATAGTGAAAACTAATAGTGTTTGCACTAATAACAGGCTCTAACGCATTTTGCGCATAAGGCAGCGGTGGTAATTCAAATGTCATGTTCCTTGATTTTATGGTTTAAGTATTTTCGTTTATACTAACAAACAATATTCAATTTAGATATAGTTCATGAGGAAAGAAATGTTTGAACCTGGTTCAAATTCTTCCGGCTCCTGTTCATTTTTAAAGACTCTCATTTTATTTTTTCCTCTTAATGAGAGTATTCCGTTTTCATAGAGTAGCAAAGTAGCTTCACGCAGTCCGGCTACGTACATGTCGGGATTAGCAACTAAAAATTCTTCAATACGTTGTTCTCTGGTCTCACCGCCGTGATTAGCAGGATGAGCATCAAGATAATGAGGATTGATTTGAAATGGTACAAGTCCCATGCAATCAAAGCTTTCAGGCTCCACTATAGGCATATCGTTTGTAGTCTTAAGTGAAGGACAAGCAACATTTGATCCGGCACTCCATCCCATATAAGGAATTCCTGCCATTACGCGTTCACGAATAACCTTCATTAATCCCAATCTCTGCATCTCCTTTACAAGATGAAATGTATTTCCACCCCCTACTGCGATTGCTTCAGCCTCTTTGACTGCTTTTATAGGATCGTTCTCTTTATGAATGGAATAAACCTCAAAACCAAGGCTCTTAAACACGCTATTAACCTTGTTTTCGTACTCATCGTAGGAGAATGTTACTCCAGCGAAAGGAATAAATAAAACACGTTTGATTTTCCTCTTTGATAGATAGTCTTTAATCTCTTCTCGCGGCCATCCAAGATATTCTTCACCGGGATTTGTCGAGTTGCTAATTAACAATAGATTCATAATTAGTTATTTGTTGTAAGTAAGATTTAACGTTGATTCTAACAACAAATATAATGATTTGCTAAGTCATTAACCAGCTTTTCAAAGAATAAATTTTGATACTAGAATAGATTTCTTAAACCGTTAGAGATATTATTAATGGACTTATTGAATTGTGATTCATTCTCTGGTCTGGCATAATACCTATAAGTTGTTTCAAACTTTGAGTACCATTGCTCACCTTTAGTATAATTATCAATCATGACCTTGATATTCAAATCGGGAGTTTCACTTTTATCTCTTATTGCAAGGTTTCGGGCTAAACTTTCCTGCATATCTTCTGATTCAATCGCCGGAATACCTTTTAACCTCAACTTTTCAAGCAGAGACATCGCTTGATCGGGCTTCCCCCTGGTGATAAGAAAACTTACCGCATGCTTTATCATAGAAGTATTATCAGATTTAAGTGCAAGCTCATAATATCCCACATTCGCAATTCCTGCCTTATCAAGATGATAATAACTATAGACAGATTCAGCTTGTTGTATTAAATCAGCTGAGCTCTGATAATTTTCTTCTCTCATTAAAGCATTCGCTTGAGTGACTAAATTATACCATTTTATTCTTGTTTGATATTCACTTAGTAGGTTATTCAATGGCAATGAAGATATTCCACATGAAGCTTTTGCATATAATAATTCCCGAGCCTGATTGGTTTTCTGTAGTGCATCTTCAAACTTATTCTCTTTAAAGAAATCATTTGCCTGATTGATTAGTGAATTATACTCACCTTTAGCCCGGGTGCAATAAGTTTCTCCTGCTAACTCAACTAGCTTCTTATATTGCTCAGCAATTTTAGGATTCTTGTCAAGCTTCAGTTTTGCAGCAATTGTATAAGCTTCATTTGCAATTATTAAAGCACTATCAGGTTCTGATGCCCAATATTCCGCTCTGCTTTTTGAGAACAAATTATCAATATAAGGCATTCCTGAATTGAAAATAAGCGAGTCAAGCCCAAGTGACTGAGTAAAAGTATACGTTTCATATAATTGTTGAGCTTCAATCAAATTTTGCAAGCGAGTTTCAGCTATTGGGGAGAGTTGATTAATAAGCTCTTTGAATTTAATTTCCGCTATTGATGATTTCAATTCATGTACTAGTGCCTTGTCAGGATAGAACCCTTTATACTCATCCGAGAATTGCTCAGCATTCTTAATATCGTCAGTGGCTTTCTGATAATTTTGTGCTTTTATTGCATTCTGAACGTTACTGATTAAACCGTTATAAATAGACCTCACTGCGATTAATTGACCATCCTCTGCTCTTGTTTTGAGTGCACTTTGAAATCCATTCACAAATTCAAGTGCTTTATTAAAGTTATAAAGTGATGAAGAATAGTCATGCTTAGCCAGTGCATTCTGCCCAAATTGAATTTGTATATCAGCCATTCTTAAATAAACTTCCTTGAATGGACTTGACTCATTATTCATGATTTCAAATCGTGATAAATAGCTCTCTACTTCGGCCAGGTACTTTTCTGCCAGTGAAAAGAGGTTTTTATCAAGCGATTTTTGAATAATTTGAGTGAACGAATTTATCAGTCCTTTTCTGGCAATTGCCAGTTCATTTTCTGTTTCAACAGATAATTGATCATATGGCGTGAGATTTTTAAATTTTGTAGCTCCTGTAAGTAAATCAGCTGCTTCAAGATACCTTTCCTCTTTTAAGAGTCTTTCACTCTCCGTAAGGTAACATTTCATTATTTCACGTGTCAACAACCTCAAATTGAAATCTTTAATACCTCGTTTATTCGTTTCTCTTGCTAGTAATCTGCCTGATTGTATTAATTGCGAAGCTGTGATAGAATTAGAATATAACTTATAAAAAAATGGACTACTATAGTAATCAACACTTTGAGATAACTTATTTGAAGTATTTAAACTTTGTAGGTATGCTCTCGCAAATTCATGGTAAGTGTTACCTGTAAGCAATTTTATTTTAGAAGCTGAAATAAAGGTAATGTATTCATCCATATTGTACTTCAATATCTTATTACCGGCAACAAGTTTGAGTGGATCCTTGCCTGGAACAATTTCAGAGGATATATCAA
>JBLMZZ010000062.1:0-12722 GCA_050259095.1 Omnitrophica WOR_2 bacterium
AATTTTATTTTAGAAGCTGAAATAAAGGTAATGTATTCATCCATATTGTACTTCAATATCTTATTACCGGCAACAAGTTTGAGTGGATCCTTGCCTGGAACAATTTCAGAGGATATATCAAGTGATTGATTGAGGAGTCCAATACCTTTAACTCCTGTGATATAAGTTTCAGTAATCTCGCTGAATGTCGTGGGCCTTTTTCTAACTTTTTGAATTCTTGCAAGTAAGGTATCTTTAAGGGAACCCGAAGCATAGTAATCTCTTATGGCATTGAGTTCAAGCTGCAACTTGCTGAAATCATTCTCAGTGAAATTTATATCATTAACTTTCAATTCAATTATTAAACCTTCGCGCCACAAGGAATCAGGAAACATTGCTATTACACCCATTCCATGATCAACAATAACACTCTTGGTTTTGAATAATATTGTATCTGAATGATTGTCTTGAAATGTTATGCTTATATTGTATTCAGAGGGCTCTAGTAATTTCTGCAAATCAAAATCCTTTATTTGCTTATCGCCTTTAATTTCAAGTGTTTTTACATCAAAAAGAATTGATAACGAGTCATTCTGAATGTAGTTAACACTTACTCTGTATCTAAATGAATATTGAAAATTCGTTTTTTCAGGAACCTTCAGGTGAGCAAGTGCCAGTTGATTAAGTATCTTATTGTTTGTACTTCGCTCATAAGGAACATACGAAAAGCGAAAAAGAGCAGTATCACTATGCTCGTAAATGATTTGAGCTTTAGTAAAAGTGGCTGTGAGTAGTAAAAATATTGCTATTAGATTGCAGCGAAACATAGGTAAATGAGTGTTGCCACAAAAGTAGAAAATTAGCTCATCCTAAAGCCCAATAACAATTGAAAATCTGATAATTAATATTAATTAAACCGATAATGAACTGCAAATTCAATTTACTTGAATAACTACCATTTCAGTCCTTCGGTTCAATGATCTGCCATTAGGAGTTGTATTAGTTGCAACCGGAACAGTTGCTCCGAAGCCTTTATATCTTAACCGTTGTGAATCAATGCCCGACTTTATCAGGAAATTATAAACTGAGCGTGCTCTCTTTTCGCTCAATACTAAATTATATTCTTCCGTGCCAACATTATCTGTGTGACCCCTTATTTCAATTCGCATTCCTTTGTTCTTTTTCAGCAATTGAATTAAATAATCAAGCTCAACTGTTGATTCAGGTAAAAGATTAAAACTATCAGTATCAAAGAATATATTTCTTAATACTATAGATTCTCCAATTCCCAGTGGCTTAAGGGGTATGTCCTTTCTAAACGGATTGATATAATTGGTTTCTTCTTTCATTTCAAAATGCGCAGAATAGAAAAGGTACCCTTCTCTCTGTACATTTAAGGCATAATTTTCACCGGCAGGAATTACTAACAAATAACTTCCATCAGAACTATTTGAGGAAGAAAATATCACAGTATCACCTGTAACAAGCTGAAGCAATCTAATATCGGCCTTAAGTGGTTTTTTAGTAATACTATCGTAAATAATACCTTTCATATAAGATACTCTCTTTGGGCGAACAATAGCGGGCAACTCAAACTGATATATATCCTGTAATCCAAAACCTTTTTCTTTTGCTGAAGAGTAATATGCATAGCGACCATCATTGTCAACAATCATAGTTACTTCATCTTCTTCTGAGTTAATAGGATAGCCCAGATTAACTGGTTTTGACCAAACCCCATTTGTTAACTTCGAATAAAATATATCACCCTGCCCCATACCTATATGGCCTTTCGAAGAGAAATATAGTGTTTTTGCATCCGGATGTATGAAAGGACCTCTTTCAGCTTCTTTCGTATTGATACTGTCACCTGCATTGTATGGTTCACTCCATTCACCATTTAAATCTCTTTTTGTAATCCAAATATCACTACTGCCTTTACCACCTGGTCTGTTACTTACGAAATAAAGAGTACGACCATCAGAAGAAAAGCTTGGTTGTGACTCCCATCCAGGAGTATTTACCACTGGTCCCAGGTTAACAGGTATTCCCCAATTATCGCCTTCAAGCTGTGAAACATACAGGTCGCAACTCCCAAATCCATCAATATTATTACATCCTGAAAAGAAAAGGTTTTGACCATCAGGTGAAACCGTCATTGCACCTTCATCAAGTTCACTATTAATCGGAGGACCAATATCAACAGCCGGTGACCATGCTGAATCATTTATATTTTCACAATAAAAAAATTGCTCATCTCTTCGGGATCCACTTGTCATTCTTCTTGTAAAATAAAGCTTACGGCGGTCAGGCGTAATATAATTTACAAACTCATAACCACTTGTATTAACATTAGGCCCTAAGTTAACGGGCTTAAACGGTACCGGATTCTCAATCGCTTTAATTCTAAATTTTGCTGTTTCAATTCGTTTTTTTGCTCTAAGAATTTCAGCTTCTTTAACATCAGGAAACGTAAGGTACCTTTGGAAGTTGGTAATGCTTTCCTGATATTCATTTTGATCAAAAAGTAGATTTGCAAGAATGTAATAGGCCGGTTTAAAGAAATTAGAGTCAATAGAGATAGCTTTCTTATAATCTTCAATAGCTGCAGTTTTATTACCTTTTAATGCTTGTATGTCCCCGGCAAGAAGCCAGGCTTTTATGAACATGTCATCTGCTCTGATTGCTTTACGTGTTTCTTCAAGGGCCTCATCATAAGCAGAAGCATGGTAATATTGAAGTGCCTTATTGTGATATCTTACTGCCTTGCTCTCTTTCTGATCCTGTGCATTAACAGCTAACAAGAAGATTGTTAATACTATAAGTAAAGAAAGAGATTTCCTGATCATAGTACTAAAGTTAAGAAAAAAATATCATTAATATGGTATTTCATCTAAATCCACCTTAAATATTCTTGCCTTATTAATCAACGTTCTTTCGGCTGAAATAGCAAAAATCTTTTCTTTAATATAAGATATTCCTTCTGTTTGTGTCCCTAGTAATTCAGGAAATTCAATTCTTCGTTTATTTGCTCCAAAAAAATCATTTCTCCAAAAATCGGAAAGTATCCAGATAAATGGTTCATAATTCTTATATCCACAAAGTACAATAGTTTTATCTCCCGGGTTTGTAGTTGAGCCTGTAATAAGCCCATTGGCATTAAACACATCAATAGGATATATAAGATAACTTCCTGAAATTTTTGGTACCGCATACAATCTACTATCGAGGGACAACCAACTCTTACTGAAGAGATATAAACTATCACCAAATGACAAAATTGCCTCACAATCAAAATCATTAGCACGATTCTTAATTCTAAAATCAAACTGATCTCCGTAAGCTATTCGTATTACATCACAAGGAAGTGAAGTATCACCTTCAATAGGTATCGCTCTTTTTGATAACTTGTATATTACAAGATCAGTTCTATTTCCATAATTATTGCCAACATCAGCAACATAGATATAGTTGTCATCCTGATCAATATCTTCCCAATCTATGTTAGATGTTCCAGCCAGTGTAATTGTTTGAATAACATTGCCAGTTGCTGAATCAAGTCGATAAATTTTATTCTCTCCCCCACTATCGTTATGAGTCCAGTAGCTTTTCCTCCACCAAATTAAACCTGAAGTTTCATGAACCGTATCGGGTAGTGCATTTATCCAAATGGAGGGTTTGTAATTTACTTTATTATAATAACATGAGCCATCATTGATGACAGCATGTTTATCATAGTTTATAGCATGACGGTCAGTACAACCTTCAGACTGTGCAATAATATGCAGAGGGAAAATGAGTAGTAATAAAATTGGTAGAATGATTCGACCATTCATACAGGTAGTATTATTTATAAATCTCTTTCCTGTATGATTTCATTGTGTTCATTAATAATCCAATAATAGTCATTGGTCCAACGCCTCCCGGAACAGGAGTAATGTAACTGCATTTTGCTGCAACACGATCAAAATCAACATCACCAACAATATGATATCCTTTCACTGATTCATCTTCAATCCTGTGAATTCCCACATCAATTACAACAGCACCGCTCTTAACCATGTTCTCTTTGATGAAATTTGGTTTACCTATAGCAACTATAAGAATATCGGCCTGACGGGTAATTTCTTCCATATTTTCCGTCTTACTATGACATAATGTAACGGTGCAATTTCCGGGATTTCCTTTTCGCGACATTAGAATACTGATAGGGGTACCAACAATATTACTTCTGCCAACTACAACACAATGTTTTCCTGATGTTTCAATATTCATGTGTTCTAACAGCATCATAATTCCCGCAGGTGTAGCAGGAAGATATGCCGGTAACCCTAAAACCATGCGCCCTATGTTAACCGGATGAAAACCATCTACATCTTTTGATGGATCAATACGTTGAAGGATTTCATCGGCATCTATATGCTTTGGTAAAGGTAATTGAACTATAAAACCGTTAATTTGGGGATCATTATTAAGAAAATCAACAACTTCGATAAGTTTTGCCTGACTTGTGTTTTCGGGAAGTCTGTAAACACTTGATGTAAAGCCGATATTACTGCATGCTTTCTCTTTGCCTGCAACATAAGATTCACTGGCAGGATCATTACCAACTAAAACAGCAGATAAATGAGGGGGTTCTTCACCTGCATCAATTATTTCAGCTACCTGTGCAGCTATGGATGCTCTAATCTCCTCTGCTATTTTCTTCCCATCTATAAGTTTCATTTATCGAATATTTAAGCGTGTCAAAACTGGAAATAATTAAACCGATTGCTCAAACTAAGAATTATCTTTTACGGCCTGAAGACATTTTCTGCATATTTCTCATTGCGTTAAGTGCATTTTTTCCGCCGCCACCTGATACTAGTTTCATCATTTTTCGTGTATCATCAAACTGTTTGATCAATCTGTTTACTTCCGAAATGTCAGTACCACTGCCTAATGCAATTCTTTTACGGCGACTGCCATTTAAAAGTGAAGGGGTTTCACGTTCAGCAGGAGTCATTGATGCAATCATAGCTTCAATACCTTTAAAAGCATTGTCATCAATATCAATATCTTTTAAAGCCTTGCCCATTCCCGGTATCATCCCAATCAGATCTTTCACATTACCCATTTTTTTAATTTGCTTTATCTGGGCAATGAAGTCATTGAAATTAAACTGATCTTTTATGAGTTTCTGCTGAAGTTTTCTGGCCTGATCTTCATCAAATTGTTCCTGTGCTCTCTCAACCAACGAAACAATGTCACCCATACCCAGGATACGGTCGGCCATACGAGAAGGATAGAAAATATCAATAGCATCCATTTTCTCACCTAAACCAACATATTTTACGGGTTTATCAACTACTGAACGAATAGTCAATGCTGCACCACCACGAGTATCACCATCAAGTTTTGTAAGTACAACCCCATCATAATCCAGTTTGTCATTAAATGCTTTTGCAGTATTTACAGCATCCTGACCAGTCATTGAGTCAACAACAAACAACGTTTCCTGAGGGTTAACTGCTTGTTTAATAGCAGCTATTTCTTTCATCATTTGTTCATCAACAGCCAAACGACCTGCAGTATCAATGATTACGGTATTAATATCATATTCCTTTGCATGAGCAATAGCTTGTTTTGCAATACTTACCGGATCAGTACTACCATCAACTGTAAAGACCTTAACATTAACCTGCTCACCTAAAACTTTCAACTGTTCAATAGCTGCCGGGCGGTAAACGTCGCCTGCTACAAGCAGTACTTTTCTGTTTCTCTTGGTTTTAAGATAGTTTGCCAGTTTTGCAGAAAAGGTCGTTTTACCCGAACCTTGTAATCCGGCAATGAGAATAACAGCCGGGTTCCCTTTGAGATTAATATCGGTATTAACCTCTCCCATGAGGCTGGAGAGCTCATCATGAACAATCTTAATCATGAGTTGGCCAGGAGAAACTGCCGTTAATACATGAGCTCCCAGGGCCTTCTCTTTTACTGTATCAGTAAATTGCTTGGCTACTTTATAACTGACATCGGCATCAAGTAATGCCTTTCTGACGTCTTTAAGTGTCTCAGCAACATTAATTTCGGTAATATATCCTTGCCCTTTAAGGGTCTTAAAAGCTCTGTCAAGTTTATCACTTAAATTCTCAAACATAGTTTATTGCTTATTTCGGTAAATTGAGGTGCAAAATTAACAAATATCTGGTAATACTTGTTAAGCATGCATTTTGTTTAATTTATGGAACCAATTCCATTATAAAGTGTTAGGTTTTTTTATAAAGGGAAATCTTCACAGAAATAAATAAACAGTGCTATTCAGTTCATAACATTTGCACTTTTTGCATAAATATTAGAAGATAATATCACGTTTAATTAAATGAGTTTTTTATATTTGCTCAATCAAAACAATGTTCAACAAAAAATCATTTTTATGAAAAAGTTATTTACTCTTATCGCTTTGGTAGTGATCTCGTATTCCTCCATGGCACAATGGTTACCTCAGGCATCTGGTTTCACAACCCCCTCAAGAGGAATCATGTACATGCACGCGGTGAATGATCAGGTAGCTTGGGCTAGTGCATACGATGGCTCAGGATCAGGTTTAACAATCAATGAATTCACACACACTAGTAATGCTGGTGATCTTTGGACCCCCGGGCAAGTTTTAGGTGGTAATGTATACGGTATTGGAAATATCTGTGGTATTAGTGCTGACATTGCATACGTAACCATATATAAAGGATCAGGCAATCAGGATAATTCATGTGGAGTTTACAAGACTTCGAATGGTGGAACTACCTGGGTTCAACTTCCCGGTGCTCTGCAAGGTTCTGCTTCTTTTGCCAACAACGTATTTTTCTGGAATGAACAAGAAGGTATGTGTCATGGTGATGTAAAAGATGGCTATTTTGAAATCTATACTACTACCAATGGTGGTACAACATGGACAAGAGTTCCACAAGCTAATATTACCGGCGGCTCAGCTGCATCTGGTGAAGGTGGATGGACCTCAGTTATTGAAGCTGCTGGTGATAATACCATTATGTTTGGAACTAATAAAGGCAAAGTATATATTTCTGATGACCGTGGTTTCCACTGGAGAGTTACTAATGCTAACATTACTCCTGCTACCAATGGTGGTATCAATATGATTGCTTTTACTGATCCCAATCACGGTTTAGTAGGTCAGACTGTTGCTCCTGTTGCCCTTCGTCGTACAAGTGACGGTGGAGCTACATGGCAGACTGTTGAACCTGCAGGACCATTCCTTACCAATGATTTAGCTGCTGTACCAGGTACTCTTGATACTTATGTAAGTACAGGTGCTGCAACTGGTGCAACCGGTGTTTCTTATTCAACTGATGGTGGTGATACATGGACAATGTTCCCTGACACTGATGCAACTCAATTCCTTGCTCTTGATTTTTATAATACTGAAGTTGGTTGGGCCGGTGGCTTCAACGAAAGTGAAACAGTTGGTGGTATATTCAAATTTAACGGCAGTCTTGCTGATCTTGAAGGACCAACCAATTTAACTGCTTCTGTTACTAATCAGGATGTAACCTTAAACTGGACTGCTCCAACTAATCCTGGTGGCACATTCCTTGGTTATAATGTTTACAGAACTGGTATTAGCATTGCTCAACTACCAACAAGTCAAACTAATTATGTTGACACCAATCTTCCAAATGGTACATATAGTTATTATGTAACTGCTGTTTATGAAGGTGGCGAATCAGCTCCAACTAATACCGTTGAGGTTGAAATTACAGGTGGTTCAAATCTTACAACTATCAACCTTACTTTTGAAGATCAGGCTGATTTTGACTTAACCTTTGGTGATTGGACAGCTCTTGATGTTGACGGAGCTTCTACTTATGGTTTTGAAGGCATTACGTTCCCTCATTCAGGTGAACCTATGGCTTTCATAGCTTTCAATCCTCTTGCAACAACTCCTGCTGTTACAGGTATGACTGCTCACGGTGGTGCACGTTTTGGCGCAAGCTTTGCTGCTAATCCTGCACCAAACAATGATTGGTTAATTTCTCCACAAATCGACTTAGGTATAAACCCAGCTATTTCAATGTGGGTTAAGTCATATACAAGTCAATATGGTTTAGAAAAATACAATATTCTTGTTTCAACAACTGACATGAACCCTTCGAGCTTTACATTACTTGAAGGTCCTTTAAGTGCTCCAGCTGATGATTGGGCATACGTTACTTACTCACTTGATGCATATGTTGGACAACAAGTTTATGTTGCTATACAGTGTGTTTCAAATGATGCATTCGTATTTATGGTTGACGATATTTCAATCAGCTTTATTACAGCAACAAATGATATCCCTGTTGTTGAAAACCTGATGGTTTATCCTAATCCTTCAAACGGTATTCTTAATGTTAAGGGCGACAGCAAGTTTAATAAAGTACAGCTTGTTAACCTTGCAGGCCAGGTAGTATATGAATCAAATGTTACAGCAAATGAAACTGCTATAAACACTTCTAATATCACCAAAGGCTTATACATGCTTAATATCACTTCCGACCTTGGTGTTGTTACACGCAAAGTTAGTATCAGATAATAAGAGTTTTCTCTAAGATAAAAAGGCTGTCGTAATTGCGACAGCCTTTTTTCTTTTAAGTATATTGAATTATAGTAGCAATTATTAACTGTTTATCTCCTCAATCCCTGAGATTCCTCTTGGGGATTTCTTTTTGCCTTGTTTAATTTCAATAGCAAAGATCATCGGTTTGTATCCCAAATCCATTATAGATTCCTTGAGGTTTAATTGAATTATTAAGCTTATTTTAAACTTACATTAAACGTACTTTAAACGCTTTTTAACGCTTAAACAACGCTTATGATACTCTTAATGTACGCTTAATGTAAAAATTCTAACTTAAGTAATACCATCTTTAGTTTCTTCAATTAATTAGTTTGACACTAGTTAATTAAACTGTACTGGATCATTGAAATTAAACTCAGGAATGAATGTGGCTATTTTAAGACCAGAAAGAATAAAATCTTCCACATGTTGAGTAGTCCATCTTTTCAAACTAACCGCTGTAAACGGTCATAATATGGCATAATCTTATATAATTAAAACCTAATTTTTCATCATCCTAAATATTCGAATCCATGGCTTGAAAATTGATACTAGTTAAGATTATCACAACTTCGTAATCACATTATGGACACAAGTATGCTTTATACTGAATTGGGACGAATGGCATATGCAATGGCAACTGCTAACGGTGATGTCAAAGAAAAAGAGTTGGAAAATGTATTTAATTTTATCGACGAAGAGATAGAAAGTACTGGAAGCAATGCACCTTTACTATTGGGTGAAGAATTTACAAAACTAAGGAGAATGCATGCTTCAGCACGCGATGCTTTTTCAATGTTTACTAATTTTCTTGAGCATCATGGCAACTCTATTCAACAAAGTATTAAAAATACATGTATCAGGCTCGCTATTAAAATAGCATCATCCGACGAAGGAGTAGATGAAACGGAAGTTGCTCTTATTAATAAATTAAGAAAAAAACTAGAACTAACCTGAATTAAGATAATACCTTGCTTAAGTCTGCAGATGAGGCATACTTAGAAATGCAATGGCATTTTAATAATAGAGCCCCGGTTACTGTTTATGAATTATTTTACCTACAAAGAGGGCTTTGATTTTCGTTTAATCATTAATGAACAGTGCCAAAAAAAAGAAGCTGTCTGTTTTAGACAACTTCTTTTTTTTTTATTTTGATAAGATAATTTAGTTATCGGGTAAATTCGGTTTCAATAGTAATATAGTTGGGGTATGTAATAGGAGTTGTTCCGACAAGAATAGTTGGTTTTGCTTTTAATGAAACCCGTGTTGGACGATTTCCTGCACCAGCTAGATTCATAGCGAAATTAGCAAGAGATTCAACATTACGTGCTTCAACAACCTTCATCACATCAAGTTTAAGTTCCATAGGAAGCGTTGCAATTCCACCATTTGCAGGGATGGTAACTCGCTGTTCTGTTACTCCTGAAAGCCTTTCTACATCATCTATAAGAAGAATCCAATCAAGTTTAGTCATTCCTGCCGCCCTTGTATTTGGATTTTTAATATCAACGTTTAAAGTAAACGACAATGGTAAGCTTCCACCGGCATACGCTGTTCCTACTCTTGCTACATCTAGTACACTCAAATCTTTATAACTATGGATATTTTGAATGTTAACACCTGCTAATTTAGTGTTAGTCAAGGTTCCCAGCTTAAATTCACATTTCGATAACATCATCACTTGTGATGCCTGGTTGAGAACATCACAGCTGTTTACTATAAATGCAGACAAGAGAACAAGAATAAAAACGGATTTTTTCATTTATTTTTTGATTTATTGTTTTTGTGCACGCTTTCTATCATGTTCATCAAGTATGATCTTTCTCATTCTCAATGACCTTGGTGTAACTTCAAGATATTCATCTTTACCTATATACTCCATACATTCGTCAAGCGAAAACTTAACTGCCGGAACTATAAATATCTTATCATCTGAACCTGAAGCTCTAACATTGGTAAGTTTCTTCGTTTTGGTTACATTGATAAGTAAATCATCAGGTCTGATATGTTCACCTATAATCTGGCCTGCATATATTTCCTCATTTGGGTGGACAAAAAACGTACCACGATCTTGCAATTTGTCGATAGAATATGCAATTGCTAATCCGGTTTCCATGGCGATAAGAGAGCCATTACGCCTTCCTCCTATTTCACCTTTCCATGGTTCATAAGCTTTAAACCTATGAGCCATAATAGCTTCGCCCTCCGTAGCAGTTAATACATTATTTCGAAGTCCGATGATTCCTCTCGAAGGAATGGTAAACTCAAGATGAATACGGTCAGCTTTGGTATCAATTGTAATGATTTCTCCTTTGCGTTGAGTAACAAGCTCTATTACCTTACCTGAAAATGCTTCAGGAACATGCACTGTAAGATATTCAACAGGCTCATGGTCAACACCATCTATTTCTTTTATGATAACCTGAGGTTGTCCTAATTGTAATTCATAGCCCTCACGACGCATTGTTTCAACAAGGATAGACAAGTGAAGAATTCCCCTTCCATACACTATAAGAGTATCAGGTGAATCGGTTTCAACTATGCGCATTGCTAGATTTTTCTCAACTTCCTTGAATAAGCGTTCGCGCAGATGTCTCGAAGTAACAAACTTTCCTTCTTTTCCAAAGAAAGGAGAATTGTTAATTGTAAACAGCATGCTCATTGTAGGCTCATCTATATTTAGAGGTTTCAGAGCTTCAGGATTCTCAAAATCTGCTATTGTATCCCCTATTTCAAAATCATCGATACCTAATAATGCACAAATTTCTCCAGGATCGACATCTGTCTTTATCTTTTCTTTTCCAAGTCCTTCAAAGACAAATAATTCCTTAATTTTTGTTTTAAAAGCACGGCCATCTTGTTTGAGTAATGAAACATTCATTCCACCTCTTAAAACACCACGTGATAGACGTCCAACAGCTATTCTCCCTACATAAGATGAATAGTCAAGAGAGGTTATTTGCAATTGAGTATTGCCTTCGGTATGTTTAAATTCAGGAATGTACTCTATAATAGTATCGAGTAAATAGGTAATATCATTTGCAGGTTTACGCCAGTCTGATGACATCCACCCTTGTTTGCTCGAACCATAAACAGTTGGAAAGTTTAATTGGTCTTCGGTAGCATCCAGGTTAAACATCAAATCAAAGACAGCTTCATGTACTCCTTCAGGATCACAATTTGGTTTATCAACTTTATTTATGACTACGATTGGTTTAAGGTTGAGAGCGAGAGCTTTCATAAGAACAAATCGCGTCTGTGGCATGGGACCTTCAAAAGCATCTACTAAAAGTAAAACACCATCAGCCATATTTAACACTCTTTCAACTTCGCCACCAAAGTCACTATGGCCAGGGGTATCTATAATATTTATTTTTACACCCTTATATCTAACTGACACATTCTTAGAAAGAATGGTAATTCCTCGTTCGCGTTCAAGCTCATTACTATCAAGAATGAGCTCCCCCATTTCCTGATTTTCCCTAAAGAGTTTAACCTGATATAGAATTCTGTCAACCAATGTTGTTTTACCGTGGTCAACATGGGCAATAATTGCAATGTTCCTAATATTGTGCATTCTGTGTTATATAAGATAAGAAATAAGTTGCAAAGGTACGCCTTTTAATGGTAACAATGATTGCAGTAAAATGGCATATGTTAGATCGGTTTGGAAACAGTTTAATTATTCACGTTATTTGCATAATAGAATATTTCGAGCAATGTCGCAGATTTTCCCTTTTTCGCAAGCTACCTCTATTGCATTCCGTAGCATGGTTACTATTACCGGGTCTGACAGCAATTTAAATATTGACATGATCTCTCTAATAACCGGATCTTCAAGGCACCATGTAGCAAAAGTTTTACAACGGTTGGCTCAAAGTGGACTTATTGCTTCAAAACGAGGTCCGGGAGGAGGTTTCTTCCTGAAAGCTAAACCTGAAAAGATAACATTACTTGATATCTACGAAGCAATTGAAGGTAAATGGTTAATTGATAATGTAAATGCCGATAAAAAGAGAGCTTCGAAAAATGAGCCCTTCAATCAATTATCAAATGAGATATCTTCCCATTTTATTTCTTTCCTAAAGTCGCATAAGCTGTCATTATACAGTAAAAAAGTTTGATTAAAGCCTTTAGCTGTTCGCTATTT
>JBLMZZ010000063.1:0-19846 GCA_050259095.1 Omnitrophica WOR_2 bacterium
CGTTGGAGAAGTTCTTTACCAAATGAACACTACCTATGATATAATCAAGTCTGTTTGTGTCTTTTAGATCGGAGAAAGATTCACTAACTCCCGGAATATAATCAGCTTCAAGACCACAAAAAACATCAATTTGGCTGGCATATTTTTCTCTGAGTTGCTTTATCTCTGAAGTATAAACCTTTACCGATTCTGATTTTAATGCAAATGTATTTTTAAAAGGCAAAGGAGAGTGCTCCGAAAAACCAAGTGCTCTAAAATTCTGGCCTATTGCTTCAAGGATATAGTTCTCCGGCATGTCAGAGCCATCAGAAAAATGACTGTGTGTATGGAAGTTATGTAATACCATTGGTCTGCGATTGAAATAGAACATCATCCTGATTTACGACGATGTATACCTTATCTCCTCTTCTGAGCGTTTCAGTCACCGGCAATGAACAATTTTCTCCTTTAACAGATTTTTCTACTGAAACTAAATTAACCCTCAATTCTTCAACTTTTGATTCATAGACACCTGTTGTAGGGCCAATAATCAGGATATCATCACTAACTTTTAATGCATGTGTTTCTATTTTAATCTCAGCTACTTTAATGTTATTGAAAAAGTTAACGACTTTACCTACGGATATTTTTCTACTGGTGGCTTGTGATCCATATTTATCTGACCATTCACCAGTTTTCTCTCCAAGATAATAACCACCCCAAAAACCTCTGTTATATACCGATCTTAATTGCTCTGTCCATTCTTCCACTCTTTCTGAGGAATATTGTCCTTCACACCAAGCTTTAACAGCCTCATGGTACGTTTTTGTAACAGTTTTAACATATTCAGCTGATCTTCCACGTCCTTCTATTTTCAAAACAGAAACACCAGCATCTAGCAATCGGTTAAGAATAGGAATAGTCATCAGGTCTTTAGGCGACATAATGTACTTGTTTTCTATCTCCAGTTCCAGCTGGCTATCAGCATCTTTAACAGAATAGGCTCTTCTGCATGGTTGTTGGCAGGCGCCTCTGTTAGCTGAAGCATTGAAATTATCAAGACTTATATAACACTTACCTGATACAGCCATACATAGTGCACCATGAACAAATACTTCAATGCGAACAAGTTGTCCTGATGGTCCGCAAATATTTTGTAGTCTGATATTCTTAACTATTTCAGCTATTTGCGAAATTGATAACTCACGTGCTAATACCATTACATCTGCATATCTGGCATAGAATTTAACCGCTGAAAGGTTTGTAATATTACATTGAGTGGAGATGTGTATTTCTACCTGCTTTTCTCTTGCATATTCAAGTACAGAGAGATCTGAAGCAATAATTGCGGTAATTCCACTTTCTTTTGCAATATCAACCATATTTCTCATTTCTTCAAGTTCATTATCGTAGATAATTGTGTTGAGAGTGAGATAAGATTTCACACCTTTCTCGGTGCAGATTTGTACTATTTGTTTTATTTCTTCAGGTGAGAAATTACTTGACGACTTAGAACGCATATTAAGCTGACCTGCACCAAAATACACAGAACCTGCGCCCCCTTGAATAGCAGCCATTAATGAATCAAATGAGCCGGCCGGTGACATAATCTCAATGTTACCGTTATAATATTTATCTAAAGAATCCATAGAACGATCAAGCAATAAAATATTTAATAAAATAAGTCAGGGCAATCAACACTATCACAGCTCCCATCACCATGCCTGTAATTCTTATAAATGGCCTCAATCCAAATTTCTTTCCGAAATTCATCGCCGCATAGGCAAGAATGAGAGTAGCCATGAAAGTAATGACTGATGCAAGAGCAATTTTTGTACTAATGAGTCCAAGACTTATACCAATAAAGAAAGTATTAAAGCTGCCGGCAAGACTTAATATAAGGAGGGTTCTATTATTATCAATCAATACAATTCTTTCTTCCGGATGAAATCGCAGATTTTCAGTAATCATCTTCAATCCTATAATGAACATCAATGAATAAGCCATTGTAATATAGAAAGAGGGTAAAAATGATGAGCAGACCCTTCCTAAAAACATACCCAGAGGAAGTATTATTCCTTTTGATAGTGCGAGCGCTAAAGGAAGTCTTGCAGGCATCTTTTCAACAAGTTTTCCATGAATAGCTCCACTATACCAGGCAGTAGAAAAACTTTCAGTAATTAATGCAAGTAAGATAAGTAATAAATAAAGGGACACTTTAATTCTTTTTTGAGATTGCAAAGTTAAGATTTTCTAAGAGTTATATTAACTTTGTAATAATTGAAACCCACAAAATGCGTAAAACTAAAATCATCGCAACGATTGGTCCGGCTTCTTCCTACGAGATAACTCTGCGTAATTTAATGCTTGCCGGAGTAGATACTTTCAGATTAAACTTTTCACATGGAACCCATGAAGGTCATGCAAATTCAAGCAGTATTATTAAAAAATTAAATCATGAACTTGGATTAAATGTTGCAGTACTAGCTGACTTATCAGGTCCAAAAATCAGAACCGGTGAAATTGAAGGCGGTAATATTGAGCTTATTAAAGGGGATATCATTAAGATAACATCTGCTGATAGTATTTGTAAGCAGGGAGAAATTTGTATCAACTATCCACATTTGGCCGCAGATGTAAAGCCTGGTGAAATGATACTGTTGGATGATGGGAAGCTACTGTTAAAAGTAATTAGTTCTAAGAATGACAACCTCGTTGAAGCTATTGTAATACAGGGAGGCATTTTGAGTTCTCATAAGGGAGTGAACTTACCCGACACTAATCTTAAGCTTCCGGGTTTGAGTGAGAAAGATATTAATGATCTTGATTTTATTATGACCCTTGATGTTAATTGGGTTGCACTTTCATTTGTTAGAAATGCGAAAGACATAGAGGAATTAAAAGAAAGAATCCGTCAATATAAAAAAGCTGAACCACCCAGAGTAGTTGCTAAAATTGAGAAGCCTGAAGCTATAAAAAATATTGCAGAAATTATTAAAGTAACAGATGCTATTATGGTTGCCCGTGGCGATTTAGGGGTAGAGATTCCTCTTGAAAAGTTACCTGTTATACAAAAACAGCTGGCACGTTTAGCCGGTGCTGCATCTAAACCGGTAATTGTGGCAACACAAATGATGGAAGGGATGATTGAAAATATGCGCCCTACAAGAGCTGAAGTAAGTGATGTAGCAAACTCAGTAATAGATGGTGCTGATGCTCTTATGCTTAGTGGTGAGACTTCAATTGGAAAGTATCCGGTTGAAACAGTTGAAACTATGAACCGCATTATTCTCGATGTTGAAACTCTGAATGATTTATATTACAAAACAGGTCATAATCCTTCTGTCGCTGAAAGAACTATCTCTGACTCTATTATAATAGCTGCATGTGATCTGGCTCAGAAAGTTGATGCAAAAGCTATTATAGCCATGACACATACAGGGTATTCAGCTTTTAAATTATCAAGTCACAGGCCATTAGCCGGTATATTCATTTTTTCAAGTAGTCGCCACCTTCTTCATACTCTGAACCTTGTATGGGGAGTAAAGGGGATTTATTATGAAGATTTCTCTAATACTGACAAAGTAATGGGAGAAATGAAGGAACTCCTCTTTAAGTTAAAATTTGTAGAAAAAGGAGATTTCCTGATTAATATTTCAAGTATTCCAATGGGACAACCGGGTAAGACAAATATGTTAAAGTTAAGTCAGTTATAACAGGCACTACTAAGAAAAATATAAAAGGATAAGAAATCGTCTGTGAGCTAATGAATAGCACAGGCAATGGAACAAACGCTTATTTTTATTCCGGGAATTTGCATTAATACATGACCAGCAGCTTCAAGTGTTGACCCTGTCGTGATTACATCATCTACTAGTAACACATGTTTCCCTATTAGTGATCCGTCATTATTAAGTTTAAATATTTCTTTCACATTTTCCCATCTGTCAAATCTATTCTTATGGGTTTGTGTTTCAGAGTCATAAATTCTCACCAATGATGTTGTGTTCACAATTGCTCCCATAGAGAGAGCTAAACCTTGTGCAAACACCTCACTTTGATTGTATCCTCTCTTTATTGCTTTAGAGTGATGCAGGGGAATCGGGACGATGAAATCAACATTACCATATAACTCTGATTTTAGTAATTCTCTGCCATATATTTTGCCAATAAAGAGTCCTATTTCCTGATATCCTTTGTACTTAAACTGATGAATTAAATGCTGTACTTTGCCTCCTTTTGAAAAATAATAGTAAGAAGCTGCAGCATTAAAGTTTATTTTTCCATAGAACTGATTTGAAACAGGGTTATTTTCCATCAGGTGGAAATGTGTTTTGGGCAAATTATACATACATTCAGTGCATAATACAACTTCATGTTTTAGAAGACCTTTATTACAGGCAAAACACAACCGTGGATAAAATAGTGAAATAAAATCACTTAGAAAGCTTAACAACTTCATTACAGCCTCTGACTCAAATTCTCGTAAGATTCTACTCTTAGTTTGGTTAGATGAATAAAATTAATAAAAAGGCCAATCCACCATTATCTCAAAAATAAAAAAAGCCCCTTTTTCAGGGGCTTTTTTAAGCATTTTAAAGAACTTATCTTTAATGTGGTCTGCTGTCAGTAAATCGTCTGTTTTGTGCCTGTAATAACTCTTAACAGGCTCATTAGACTATCTGCTCTGCAGATTTTACTTCGATTAATAGAACATCAATCTCTGATCTGTAATATCGGCTCTTTTTTTCAGTGCATCATTAATTTCTCTTTGACTTCTGGTGCTAAATGCATTCGTCATCATTCGCTTTTCAGCAGTGTAGTCATCTTTTGGTGCAGCTTTATTTATTTGATCAGCAATCAGGAGATAAACAGCCTGATTTCCTTTAATAGGTTTACTCATTTCATTTGGTTTCAGGTTTGGAATAGTTCCAAGTACTTCATCTTCTTTTCCAAAACCAGGTAAACTTGTTGCTCCGAAAGATAAATTGGCTGTATCAACCTTCATTCCAAGAGTCAGATATTTTGTCTCAAGATCAGTTTTTGATTTTATCTGTTGATTGATAGTAGCAATTAGTTTCTCAGCTTTCTTTTCACGTTTAACAAGAGGCTCAATGTATTCTTTTACCTGAGCAAGAGTTGGGTTACCTTTTTCTCTGATATCTTTTAGAATAGCAATAATATAACGTCCATCAAGGTCAAATACATTTGAAACATCACCAATCTCAGTTTTCTTATCAAATGACCAACGAATTAACTCTCTTGCGTTCTCAAGACCGGGAAGTGAATTCTGATCAACTGAAATACGTTCGGCCGATCTTTTTGTGAGTTTCTTTTGTTCAACAAGTTTATCAAAGCTTTCTTTATCTTTTGCAGATGAAGCAAATTGACTAGCTTGAGTATAAATATCCTGCATCGTTTTTGAACTAGCTTCAATAGCGCGCTTTACAAAAGCCACTCTCACTTTTTTAACAGGAGCAGTTTTACCGGTTATCTTAAGAATATGAAAGCCAAATTGTGATTCAACAACTTTAACATCACCAATTTTTCCTTCAACAACGGCATTATTAAAAGGAGCAACCATTGCGCCATCGGCAAACCAGTTAAGATCACCTTTTGTTTTGGCTGCATTTTTATCATCATTTACTGTTGAACCTGCAATTTCATCAAATTTAACACTGTTATTTTTAACAATATTGTAGATACTGTCAGCTTTAGCTTTTGCCTGATCCTTTGTGAGTTTGGTTGTTGGATTCACATTAGTACCGGTATAGCTGATTAATATGTGACTTGCCTTAAGTGAGTCAGGTCTAACCTGTACCTGCACCAATCGGGCCATCTGGAACATATTGTTTTCAATATATGGACCAAAAGTTGTTCCAATAGGTGAGTTGAACATTAAAGAATCAAGTTGATAAGGTAGTTTACCTTTTTTGTACCAGGTACTGTCATATCTCTCATCAGAATTTGAATTCACAAATTCAGCAACATTTGGTGTTTGTTGAAACTCTGTATAGAGGACGCTTATTTCCTTATTAAGTTTTTCACGATCCTGATCTGAAGGTTGAACATCAAAACTTACATACTCGATGTCACGACCTGCTTCTTGTTGATATTTGTACTTATTTTCATTGTAAAATTTCTCGTAATCAGTATCAGTCAGAGTAATTAGACTATCAGCTATAGAAGTATAAGGAAGGCTAAAAAAGCGAACCAAGGCCATTGAACTACGATTCATATAATCTCGTTCAGCAAATGCTTTGGGAATATAATAAGCTTTAGCAATTAAGTTGCGGTATTTTGTATTTAAACGATCTTCTTTAATTGCTTTTTCAAGAGCCAGATAACGTTTCTTCATTTCAGGATCTACTTTATCAAGATTCTGAAGGAAGTTTATTACGTTAGCAGCATTGAACTGTCCTGTTTGTGGGTCTGTAAAACTTTGTCTGATAAATGGGTGTGGATTCTTACCTCTGATAAGGTCATCAAGTTCTTCAGTAGTAACAGTAACACCTACTTCTGATACCTGTTCCTGTAGTAAAGTTTCACTAACTATCTGTTCCCAGGTTTGTTGCCTAATCTGGAACTGCTCTTCCTGTGATAAGTTCTCTTTACCTGAATTCAGTCGTTGGTTCTCAATATTCTGATCTACTCTTTGATTAAAATCTGTAGCCAGCACTTTTTCTCCATTCACTTCACCAATCATATTTGCACCTCTTCTGCCCTGATTTTTATTACCAAGGAAATCGCCAAGTACAAATAATGCAAGAGCCAAACCTATAATTACAGTTAGTAGACCTGAATGTTTGCGAATATCTCCGATTAATGCCATTTTGTTGTCTTTTTTTTAAATAGGGTGCAAATTTACAATAAAAGTGATAGGATAAAAATTATTTTACCACAGAACCTATATTTTTGTAAATAAAGGTGATACAACTTAAATCTTCTATTTGGAAGCTCTTATTGTTGTTGTTTCATTTATCCAGCATCCAACGGTATAAGATGTTCCTTCCTGAAGGTCTCTGAAGAAAAGATCACTTGATGGCGGATAGTATCTTGAATATTGTGAAATCTTCTCATTAGCTTGTTGTTCAACACTATTATCAACAGCTTTAGCTTTTAAATACTTATCAATTGCAGCCCAGAAAACTGTTTTTCCACCCATATCATCAACCTCACATAAATTAGCACTCATGGCATATAAATCTCCTATAAGTATATATGCTTTGCCTTCATTTGGATTTAGTTGTAGTATTTTGTTAGCAGTTGCCCTTGCCTGAGGATAGTTTCTGTTACTGGTATAAATACCGGCCACAGCATAAAGAGCTTTTATTTTATCATTTGGATTTGTAAATAGTTCTGCTGCCTGATGCATGTATTCAGCAGCTTTGGTATATTGTTCTTTCTCAATACACAGCCTTCCCATTAAATATGCTGACTGAGCATCAGGTTTTAATTTATGAAGTTTCTCAGTTGCTCTGTAAAACAAATCACTCTCTTTAGTACAGTTACGATTATCAAGAATCTTTGTTATATTAGTCAGGAGAACAGTATCGTTAGGTGTTTCCTGAAATTTCTTTTCGTATATTTTCACCAGATCAGTACATGATGCTAACGGTCCAATAGTTAATTCTAAATTAGTTTTAATGTTTACCCAATTTGTAAGTTCTTTCTCATTAGAGGCAGCTTGTGCAATATTAAAATCGACAATTGTGATGATTTTGTCATAAACCGTAAAAATTTCACTTTTATCAATTTTGCCTTTATTAGCCAGGTCTATAGCAGTATTTAAATAATAAACCAAGACAGCACCATCTGATTCATTTTTTTGAAGTTCAACCGATCGTCCTAACCAGGCATATGCTTCCTGTCCCATCGATGGCTGATATGTTAAAGCATCTATAGCTTTTCGACCTAATACATAACCTTCACGACCATAGTATTTAATCCTTTGATCGTAAACCATTAAAAGAGTGTCTATTAGTTTGTCTTTTAATGCAACGTCTTTTGTTGAATCAATGTAGGATCCCATAATTTTAATACCATCTATATAGATGTTTTGTGATCCGGTTGGGCAGTTATTGAAAACCCACCTCCAATGTGGCAAAGCATAACTATAAAGTTTGATTTTATGATATTCACGATACAGTGACAACTGTTCACGGCATAAAGAATCAGGGGCAGAAGTCGTTACACTGGTTGTAGCTCCTGCATTGGTATTTTGTGATACGAGTCTGTTAAAAGGTAACAGAAAAATCAGGCATAAGAGTAAATTGAATTTCATTGGTCTTATAATTTTGTTGATTGCATTTCACTGTCAAATTTATGATAAATTATCGTATAACGACGAATATGTTGCTCAAAAACCATATTGTAGTTTAAAAACAAATAGTTACGAGGCAATTGCACTAATTTACGGATTTATGAGAATTCTTGATTCATAAGAGTGAAATTTACAGTTACTTCGATTAAGAATTTACTGTAATAATCAGTAACTCAATCTTTGACTCTGAGGCCTTATTTACTGTAAAGGTGAGATTATTTATAATTATCTGTTCATTCTCAGCGGGTATGTTTTCATGCTCATGAATAACATAGCCTGCAATGGTATTATAATCATCTGATTCAGGGATCCCGAGCTTATATTTTTCATTCAAATAAACAATTTCCAATCTTCCCGAAACAAGGAATTCATTTTCACTAATCTGCTTATCAATATAATCTTCAGTATCATACTCATCATCAATATCTCCAAATATTTCTTCAAGAATATCTTCAATTGTCAACATACCTGCTGTTCCACCAAATTCGTCAACAACCACAGCCACACTCTTTCTTTCAAGAATAAAAGTATTTAGTAACTTGTCGGCGGTCATTGTCCCGGGTACATATATCACAGGCTTGATAATTTCATTAATTGTAGTAGGTTTTGCAAAAATATCATACGCATGCGTGTATCCAATGATGTTATCAATTGACTGATCATATACAAGTATTTTTGAATGTCCGGATTCAACAATAAGCGAGCTCAAACAATCTACGTCCTCTTCGTTATTCACAGCAATAATTTCATTTCGTGGAACCATAAAATCGCGTAATTTAATATTACTTAGGTCTCGAGCTTTCTTAAACATCTGCAATTCATTGAAATCCTCTTTACCTTTTTCGGTTTCAATGGATGTTTCATCCAGTAAGCTGTCAAGATCGGAGGTGTCAAAAGTATATTCCTTCTTTTCACTCTTCACTCTGAAAATATATTTTAGGATTAACTCTGCAATAAAAATGAAGAGTTTAATAATTGGAAGAAATATTATGTAAAGAATATAGACAGGCAATGCAAAGAATTTCAATAATCCATTGGGATTCAAACGGAAGATTATTCTAGGTAACAGTTCAGCGATAAAAATATAAACGATTGAAAGAGTAATAACACCTGCAATCAGATTTAAGGTTGAGGTAAAAATAGTTGGTGAAGCAACTGCAAAATGATCAAGTATAAGCCTTTTCCCGAAAAGCGAATAAAAAACCAGGGCAATAATATTACCACACCATAGTGTACCTATAAAAACCGAATGATTTTTGGATAGATGTGAAAGTAAAGAAGCTGAAAATAGTTTTCTGCCTTTATCAACTTCAATTTTCAGTTTGTTGGATGAAGCAAAAGCGGTTTCTATACCCGAAAAGAAAGCTGATATCAGTAGAAAAATAATAACTGGAATTACCGGGTGCATTTGATATATATTATCATTGCAAATTTAATGAAAATCTTGTCATTGATTTTCATTAACATACATCTCTCCTCTTGGTTTTTTAATACGCCAGTGATTAAATGTTTCATCACTCTGCATTCCATCACCATACAGTATTTTATCAGGGGTTGTAATTTTTACAAAGACATCTGAAAATACTTTTTTAGTATTTTGGTTCCACACGAGATGTTCAGTGTTAAGTTGTTCACCTTTTAGATGGTTTATAACAATAACATCTGTTTTGGCTTCCATTATTTTTTCACTTTCTTTGTTAATGCCATACTTGGCAGTAATTTCTGTTCTTATTTTTTCAGGATTCAATGAGTCATAAAAGATCACTTTAAAACCTTCGGTAAACTTTATTGTAGCACCCTTTTTTGATTCGTAGCGATATAATACGGGCGCTGTAAGTTTATATTTAAGATGGCCGCTTTCACTTTCTTCTATTGAAACATTTTTGGCATACATAGTAGGTATTGAGTCTTCAGAACTTAATCGTCTTACTTCATCCATATCATTTTTGCAGCCACTGAAGAAACAAACTGAAAGTACAATAACAAGGGGTGTAAAAACAAGGATAGCCTTGTTTTTACACCCTGTAAAAGCTTTAATTGGTTTACAATTAACAATCTTTATTAAAGTCACTTATTTAAGAGCTCTAATGGTGGTATTTTCATTTATCCAGCATCCTACAGTATATGATGCTCCTGTCTGCATGTCGCGGAAGAAAAGATCATCAGCTGCCGGAAAGTACCTGGAATACTGACCGATCTTATTATTTGCTTCTTCGGTTACTGAAGGGTCTATACTTTTAGCCTTTTGATACATATCTATAGCGGCCCAAAAAACTGTTTTGCCGGATAAATCATCATCAGTACATAAAGATGAACTGGCAGCATACAAGTCACCAATGAATATATATGCTTTACCGTATGAAGGATTTATTTGCAGAATCTTCAATGCATTTGACCTTGCCTGAGAATAATTATGTTGTTCATAATTTATTGAGGCAAGCAGATTTAGATATTTTATTTTATCATCATTGTTATCAGCTAGTTGAATTGCCTGATTGAGATAATCTGAAGCTTTGCTTAACTGTCCTTTATCACGTGATAAAGTACTCATCATATAAGCTGATTTAGCATCAGGTTTTAATTTTTGTAATTGTTCTGTAGCCATAAAGAAGAGATCACTCTTTGTACAATTCTTCTTATCGAGCATGGTAGTGATCTTGGTAAGCAAGTCAATATCATCCGGTGTTTCATTATATTTCTTTGTGTATAATGGAACCAGTTCATCACAAGAAGCGAACGGCTCAAATGCAGCATCTACATTGCCTTTAACACTTCCCCAGGAGGCTAATTTCTTAGGATCTCCCTGATTTTTGTTCATATTATAATCAATGATAGTAGATATCTGATCATAACCTTCAACTACGGCAATTTTTTCAAGCTTTTGAATTTGAACCATACCAAGAATGGACTGGAAGTAATATGCAAGTGTTGCAGCTTCAGTATTGTTACCACCTATTTCCACAGCTCTTTTTAGTGTTTGATAATTTTCTTCAACACTCTCAGGTCTGTATGTAACCATATCAATGCCCTTACGTCCTAATACATATGCTTCCCGGCCAAAACTTTGAATTCTCTTATCATAAACCATCATAAGAGTATCAATATATTTTGCCTTTAAAGGAGCATCGGTTGTATTATCAATACGGTCTGATACAAGCTTTATCCCATCAATATAAAGGTTTTGTGAAGAGAGTGGACAATTCGTAAAGACCCAACGCCAATGTGGAAAAGCATCCTTAAAATTCTTTTGTTTGTAAAATTCCCTGTATAATGATAAATGGACTACGCAAGCAGCTGAGTCAGCTCCATATTTGGGACCTTTAGCCGCTGAAACTTCCGCCTCCTCACCATTCTGACCCATAACGCTTGTCACCGACAGGAAGGTGGCCGCCATAAGCATCAGAACTATTTTAACACCTGTTTTCATCTTAATATTTGCTTTGTTTTTGTTGATTGCCTGCTTTATTGATACTTTCTTATTACAAACCACCGTTCAAAGATCGAAAGCCCTAAAGTAAATTTAACATAATTTTCTTTAATTAAGTTTTCCTTCTCTGTTCCTCTTGAGCCAACCTCAAATCCGAGATTGATGGTTGAGTTGGTTCGTGGTAACGGTAATCCTACACCAAAGGTTATGCCAAACTCGTTGATCCTTTGGTTCCTGAGTTCCAGTATTCCATCTGAATACCTTAAACCTGCACGGTATGTAAGTCTTTGTAAATAATTTGATACAGTTGATGAACTGGGATTAATAAATCCACCTATTGCAAATTGCATATTATTGACTAAAGGTTCCTGTGCTGCTGCAAATTTGAAATTCTCCCATTGTTTATAAGTAAAATCAGCACCAATCAGCCAACTTTCATTTCTCCCAAATGAAAATCCAACTCCCAATCCTGTTGGTAATGTTATCGTTTCTTTTGTACCTGTATTCATCTGAATAGTATCACGCCGTGATTCAACTCCTGTTGCGCTTGAAGTATATGAATAGGATAATTTATCTGCTGTTACATTGATTTTGCTTTGTGCAAAAAAGCTGGCACCTATTGTATAGTGATAACCCTTTTGAAGTGCCCTGTTATACATAATGCCCAATGTGGGGACAAAATCATGAACTCTGGTTGAATTTATGGTTTTTACATTATACCGGTACAATGAATCAGGAAAAACAGTAGCAGTATTATGGTTAATTGTACCAAAGAGATATGAAACATTGATACCAACTGATAATCGACGATTTAAATCGAAACTGCTTCCAATATAAAATTGATTTATGCCACCACTACCTTCATAAACATTACTGTAACTTTCAAAAATTGAATCTGTATGCACGTCAGTCATATTATAGCCTGTGGAACTATATGGCATTAATCCAAAACTCGCTTTCCACCAACCTGTAATGGGAAAACCAAATAACAGATTGCCTAAAGAAGCATAATCAGCTGTTTGATTTGCAGTTGTAGTACTTAATTTTGTAAACCTCGCATGTAAAGAAGCATCAAATACAAAAGATAATGTATCAAATGCTGTGTAGGATGCAGGATTTGCTGCATTTACAAAGTAAGGATTATAAATTCCCTGGCTAATTCCGCCCATAGCCATGTTATTAACATGAGTATTTTGAAATAATTCACCTATACCAAAGCGTGAATATGGGGAACTGATCCTGGTTTGAGCTGAAGCTTGATTCAGGCTTATCAGGACTAAAATACTTGTGATAACAATTGATAGTTTATTTTTCAAGATTATGTTGGAGTATTAAATTTAAACCATTGAGCACCAGGTTTGGGAATGCAAAGATGTTACTTTTCAACTTTTTATCAAAATAAATAGCATCACCACCTGTAAGTATTGTTTTTAAATTGGGATATTTTTCTTTGTAACTACTGATAAAACCATCAATTTCAAATATTGAACCACTCATTACTCCTGATAAGATAGAACTTGAAGTATCAAATCCGGTCAGTTCATAAAAAGGTTTCGTCTCAATTAACGGAAGCTTTTGCGTGAAATTATGCAAAGCCTTAAACCTTAAAGTTAATCCGGGTGATATACTGCCGCCAATGTATTCTTTATGAGCAGTAATCAAATCATAAGTAATAGCCGTACCCGCATCAATAACCAGAACATCGTTATCAGGGAATATTAAATTTGCCGCAACTACAGCAGCTAGTCGGTCTTTGCCTAATGTTTCAGGAGTATGATAGTTATTCTTAACCGGTACTGAAGTGTCATGCTCAAGAATTATCCATTCAAGTGAATCAAACAGTGTCGTTATCCTTTGTGGATCTGCTGAAACAGAGCTGATAATAGCACCTCCAATACTTTCAAAAGGAAGCTGCAGTGTATCTGCATCTTCTTTCCCGAATTCCGGAAAAGAGCGTACCCACTCTAATTCATTATCTTTAAATAAAGCAATCTTGGTCAAGGTATTACCTTGATCTATAACCAGAAAAGAAAGATTCTTTTTTGAGGAAAATTTCATTTAATAATTTAAACACTGAAGGGCATAATATGTAATTTACTTAACCCTTTGCAAAATTACCTTATTTTAAACTGTTACGATAATTTTTTTTAAAATATTTGTTAAATACAATTTCTTGTTTACCTTTGCAGCCGCAAAAAAGGTATCGTAGCTCAGTAGGTAGAGCAACGGACTGAAAATCCGTGTGTCGCTGGTTCGATCCCGGCCGATACCACAACATAAACCGGTTACTCCAACCGGTTTATGTTTTTTATGCCTGTCCATCACTAATATAGGGGAACATAAATATTTAACACCTTACAACATTTATGTTTTTTTCATCCCTACGTGTAATTAAACCCCAAAAAAAAGGCCGTCGCACGACAGCCTTTAAATAGTTTATTGTAATTACCCGAATTAATCGGCAAGAACCAGTATATGATTGTTTTCAACCTCAACAGTACCACCATTGATTTCAAAAAATGTTACTTTATTATCAGGTTCTCTCACTTTGATTTTACCTGATTTTAATGAGGCAACAATAGGAGCGTGGTTGTTTAAAATTTCAAATGAACCGCTACTACCTGGTAATTGAACTAATGTAACTTTACCTTTAAAAATTGTTTTTTCAGGTGTTATAATTTCAAGTGTCATAGTTTAAATTACTTATTTCCCCGAAAGCATCTTCTTGCCTTTTTCCATAGCCTCTTCAATTGTTCCAACCAAATTGAAAGCTGCTTCAGGATATTCATCCATTTCACCATCAAGCAACATTCTAAAACCCTTAATAGTATCTTCAATAGGAACAAATACACCCTTTACACCTGTAAAGTGTTCAGCCATATGGAATGGTTGCGACATGAAACGTTGAATTCTACGCGCTCTCTGCACCACCAATTTATCATTATCAGATAGTTCATCCATACCAAGAATAGCAATAATGTCAAGTAATTCCTTATAACGTTGAAGGATTTCCTTAACACGCTGAGCAGTACGATAATGTTCTTCACCTACCACATCAGGACTAAGAATCCGGGATGTTGAATCAAGTGGATCAACAGCAGGATAAATACCCAACTCAAATATTTTACGACTCAAAACTGTAGTTGCATCAAGATGCGCAAAAGTAGTAGCAGGTGCAGGGTCAGTTAAGTCATCAGCAGGTACATATACTGCCTGAACGGAGGTAATTGAACCTCTCTTGGTTGAAGTAATACGTTCCTGCATTATACCCATTTCAGTTGCCAGTGTTGGTTGGTAACCAACAGCTGAAGGCATACGACCAAGCAAAGCAGATACTTCAGAACCAGCCTGAGTAAAGCGGAATACATTGTCAACAAAGTACAAAATATCACGGCCACCCGACTTTTCATCACCATCTCTGAAATATTCAGCCATAGTTAATCCCGATAATGCAACACGAGCACGTGCTCCGGGAGGTTCATTCATCTGTCCAAACACTAGTGTTGCTTGTGATTGTGCAAGTTGGTTACGATCAACTTTTGAAAGATCCCAACCACCTTTATTCATTCCTTCCTTAAAGGCATCTCCATAACGAATTACCCCTGATTCAATCATTTCACGTAATAAGTCATTTCCCTCACGTGTTCTTTCACCAACACCACTGAATACTGATAAACCTGAATATTGCTTTGCAATATTATTTATGAGTTCCATAATGATGACTGTCTTGCCAACACCGGCACCACCAAATAAACCGGTTTTTCCACCTTTTGCATAAGGCTCAATAAGGTCAATAACCTTGATACCGGTGTAAAGAACTTCTTTTTGAGTGGTAAGGTTTTCAAATAAGGGTGGCTCACGATGTATTTGATATGTCTTTTCTCTCGAAACACTTCCTAATCCGTCAATAGGCTGACCAATTACATTGAACAAACGTCCTTTTACATCGTCACCTACCGGCATTGAAATTGGAGTCCCCAGACTAACAACTTCCATTCCTCTTGAAAGACCATCAGTTGAATCCATTGCCAGAGTACGTACGGTATTTTCACCAATGTCCTGTTGACATTCAAGTATTATACTTCCCCCATCTTTAGTCTTAATTTCAAGCGCATCGTAAATGTTAGGAAGCTTTTCTTCTTTATCGAATGTTACGTCAATTACCGGACCGATGATCTGTGAGATCTTACCTTTAATTTCAGCCATTTTAAAATTATCCTTTTTAATTGGAAGGCAAATGTAGGAAACAATCCAATGTCATCAATGTTTGCATCCGAAAAAATACTTTGCCGGTAAAATATTATTGATCGAAATTACTGAAGTGCTAATTTAACCAATTCAATTTGAGTTGCTATATAGTACAATAGAAGACTATACATTTCATTTAAAAATATTTTGTACTTTGGCTGCCTTGTGCAATATATCACAATTCACTCGTTATCAGATTGCAGCAATAACAAACTAAATATTTTAAACAATGCAAAAATTAAAGCGTGCCATCTTAATCGGCGTTATTATGTTTCTTGGCGGAACATCGTCATTTGCATGTACTAACTTTCTGATTACTAAAGGAGCAACAACCGATGGCTCCTGCATGATTACTTATGCAGCCGATTCACACACCTTGTTTGGAGAATTATATCATCGTCCTTCAGCTGATTATCCTGAAGGAACTATGGTTGATATTTATGAATGGGATACAGGGAAATATCTGGGTAAAATTAAGCAGGTACCTCATACTTATCTGGTAGTTGGTAACATGAATGAACATCAGGTTTCAATAGGTGAAACCACTTATGGAGGTAAGGAAGAATTGCTCGACACAACTGCAGTTGTTGATTATGGTAGCCTGATGTATTTAACCCTCCAACGTGCTAAAACTGCAAGAGAAGCCATTAAAATAATGGGTCAGTTAGTTGCTGAATATGGTTATGCAAGTGAAGGTGAATCATTTTCAATTGCCGATCCTAATGAAGTATGGATATTAGAGATGATTGGAAAAGGATCACCTCAGGTTATTAAAGATAAGAGAGGTCGCGAAAGGACCACTTATAACAAAGGAGCAGTGTGGGTAGCGATGAGAATTCCTGATGGATATATCTCAGGCCATGCTAATCAGGCCCGAATTACTACATTCCCACTAAATGATCCTGAAAATTGTATTTATGCTCCTGATGTAATCAGTTTCGCCAGAGAAAAAGGATACTACACCGGTGAAGATAAGAACTTTAGTTTTTCTGATACTTATAACCCCATAACCTTTGATGGTGCACGTTTCTGTGAAGCAAGAGTATGGTCGGGTTTTAATAAAGTTGCCTCTGGGATGAATAAGTATGAACAGTATGCTATGGGATACGATTTGAAAAACAGAATGCCACTTTGGATTAAACCCGATAAAAAGTTAAGTGTACAGGATGTAATGGGTATGATGCGCGATTATTATCAGGGAACTAAAATGGATATGACACAAGATATTGGTGCAGGACCTTATAAATCAATTGTAAGGTGGCGTCCAATGACCTGGAAAGTAGATGGACAAACTTATTTAAATGAAAGAGCTATCTCAACTCAACAAACAGGATTTTCATTTGTAGCTCAATCCCGCAGTTGGTTACCCGATGCCATTGGTGGTATCTTATGGTTTGGTGTTGATGATACATACAGCACAGTCTATGTTCCTATGTACTGTTGCATGACTGAGGTTCCTCACTCTTATGCAGTTGGCAATGGTTCTATGATGGAGTTTTCGGATGATGCAGCCTTTTGGGTATTTAATCAGGTGTCAAATTTCGCTTACACAAGATATAGTTACATGATTCCCGAAATTCAAAAAGTACAATCAGCTCTTGAGAATAAATTCGTGGCTTATACCAGTGTAGTTGACAAAGCAGCTCTTGAACTTTATAACAAGGATAAAAATTCAGCAGTACAATTTCTGACTGACTATTCAGTAAACCAGGGAAATAGCACTGTTAAAAGATGGAAAGAATTGTATGCATATCTTTTCACAAAATTTATGGATGGTAATGTTAAGGTTCGTGATGGAAATAATCAAAATCCAAAAGTTGAACAACCGGGATATGATGAGACTTATTATCGCATGATTATTGAAAAGACAGGCGATAAATTTAAAGTTCCGGAAGGTGGTGGACATTAAACTTTTTTCATTCTAATGAAATAAAACATGTAGTTTTGCACAACATTTGAGCAGATTAGAAACAACCTGAAATTCATTCAAATCCTATGGAAACGCTTTCAGAAAGCAAGAAGAACAGTAATAGAAATCCGTTAATCATTGTAATTGTAATCCTTATAGCAGGATTAGCATTACTATCGTGGCTCTATCTCTCAACCCGTTCAAAGTTGGGTGGTATGATTACCGAAAAAGAAAATCAACGGATTGAACTTCAATATGAACTTGATTCATTAATCAATGTGCATAATGAAATGAAAGAAGAATATGGTTCTCTGTCAGATTCATTGTCAGGACAAGACAGTATCATCCAGGCAAATGCAATAGAAATCAGAAAACTTCTCGACACACAGTATGAATTCTTCAAAGTAAAGAAAAAGCTTGACAAACTTCGCATGATATCACAGGGCTATCTGCATCAGATGGACTCTTTGTATAATGTGAACCGTGAACTGAGGGCTGAAAACGATCAAATAAGATCAAGTTTCCGACAAGAGCAGGAGAAGAGTACTACTTTACAAAGAGATAAAGAAGTGCTTACTGAAAAAGTTAATCAGGCTGCAGTACTTAGGGCTTACAAGATAGTTGCCAGTCCGTTAAAAGGAAGTGGTGATCGCGAAAAATTAGTTGACAAAGCAAAGCGGGTTGAGAAAATCAAGGTATGTTATACATTAGGTGAAAATCCGCTACTTTCATCAGGAATGAGAAACATCTATGTTCGTATTGCCGGTCCCGATAAAAAAATTCTAACAAGGGGTGTTGGCGATGATTATTCCTTTTCATACAAAGGAGAAATTATGCAATTCTCATCCAAGCAGGTTATAAACTATGACAATAAAGCCGTTGATCTTTGCGATTACTGGGTTAAGCGTTCATCTAAAGATGAAATGCTACCAGGTACTTATGTAGTTACCGTTTATGCTGATGACAATGAAATTGGACAAACAAGCTTTGAATTGAAATAACAGGAATTTAAAATAGAGTAAACAAAAGAGGTCACCTTAAAATGGTGGCCTTTTTTTTGGTGTTGTTGCAATGACGCCGACTGTAAAGAACCAAAACTCCTAAACTATTAAGGAACCATTATAGATCCATTGAGGTCAGGTTTCACTCAGCTGCGATGCAGCTATAATCATCCTCTGAGTACTAATCAGTGCTGCAACGAACACCAAATACAGCTGCAACGGAGTTGAGTCGGAGGGGAACTCAATGGATCCAAAAGGGTTCTATAATGAAACGATACCTGGCTCTTTGTTTTTTGTACTTAGTTGAAAGAAGCAATAATAAGAAATAAATACCTTTTTGTTGTCGATTGATTAAGGATTGATTAAGGATTGATTAAGGTCACCCATACTATAAGTATTCTACAGCTGTATATAACCTTTACTATATTTGTATAGGTAAAATACAGGCAGAGTATATGTGCAGCATTGCTAAAGTAAACCTGAGCTAAATCGATCCTAAAGGTTTCATTAGGTGGTTTAGGATCGGGGTGAGGTAAAATAACACACCAATGTTAACAAAACATCAATTCTACGGAAACAATTTGCGTTTATATTGTTTCCTTCATTATCTTTGCCGCCCAAAAGAGGAAGCATGGACCATAAGTTTGAGAACATTCTGGTAGGAACTTTAAAACTGTTTAAAAAATATGGATTGCGTTGTATATCAATGGATGTGATAGCTTGTCATTTGGGCATCTCAAAGAAGACATTATACCAGTTTGTAGATAATAAGGACGATCTGATTAACAAGAGCTACGAGTATGTTATTGAGAAAGACTCAAATGCAGAAATTGTTAAAAATGAAAACCTCAATGCAATTGATGTGTTACTTCAAATAAGTCGCAACCTTAGGGAAGCAGTTTGTGAAATGAATCCTGCAATAGTATATGATTTAAATAAGTATTATCCTGCGGTATATA
>JBLMZZ010000064.1:0-12330 GCA_050259095.1 Omnitrophica WOR_2 bacterium
TCCAAGTCTTCGGGGACTGCCGGTGTGTATATTGCCAGATCAAGATTTCTTGGTATTAAATTAGGACGATCTTCATAATGTATTGAAATGCCTTCCTCTTCCAGCTGTTTAGTCAAAGGAGTACAAGTACGGTCGTAACCTGCAATTTTAACGCCGGCTGTATTAAGATATCGGGCTAGTGCACTCATCCCAATGCCGCCTATACCTAAAAAATATACTTTCTTCAATTCTTCAGGTTTCATGTTAAGGTCTTTTTATTTGATGATGCACAATTGATTGCAATTCTGGCAATTTGCACTGCTGCATCAGGATACCCCAGTTTATAAATGTTTTGCGAGAGTCTTTGCTGAGATTCTTTATCCTTTGCTAGATTAATGGTTGCTTCAACCAATTTCTCTCTGGCAGATGCATCACTAATCATTATAGCTGCTCCGGAAGAAACAAGCGACATTGCATTCTTTGTCTGATGATCTTCAGCTACATTTGGCGAAGGCACAAGGATACAAGGCTTTGACCTGAGACATAACTCTGAAATAGCAATAGCTCCTGCCCTTGAAATGACAATATCTGCAGCAGCATATGCAAGATCCATTTTATCAATAAAAGCCAGTGGTTTAATATCCTCAGTATTATATCTCTTAACCGCATCGATTGCTGTTTGAGCGTATCCTTTACCGGTTTGCCAGATTAACTGAATACCTGCATTAATAAATTCCTGTAATCCAGCATCTATACTTTCATTTAAAGTTCTGGCTCCCAGACTACCACCCACTGAAAGTACAACTGGTTTATTGGGATTCAGATTGAAATGGTTTACGGCTTCTGGCTTGGTTACTTTAGAATTGAGAAGTTGTTTACGTACAGGATTGCCGGTAATGATAATTTTTTCTTTAGGAAAGAATCTCTCCATGTCAGTATAAGCAACACAAATAAAATCGGCCTTTGATGCAAGTAATTTATTAGTAATTCCCGGATATGAATTCTGTTCCTGAAGCACTGTAGGTATATGCATTGATGCTGCAGCTCTTAAGGTAGGTCCGCTTGCATATCCTCCTACACCAATTACAACATCAGGTTTGAATTGTTTAATAATCCTGCGGGCATTAATGGTACTATGAATAAGTTTGAATGGGAAAGATAAGTTCTTAAGCGAAAGACTTCTTTGCAAGCCACTAATCCATAATCCTTCAATAGGATATCCTGCAGCAGGAACTTTCTCCATTTCCATACGGCCTTTAGCACCAACAAAGAGAATTTCAATGCCGGGAACCAGTTCCTTTAATGCGTCAGCAATAGCAATTGCCGGAAAGATGTGACCACCTGTCCCGCCTCCGCTTATTATTGCTTTCATACTATGCAACGACATCTTCCTGAGGTTTTAATGTTTCTTCAGTTTCTTCATTAGCAGCGTCAATCTCACGACTCACACTCAATATTATACCTATTGCAATACTCGTAAACCAGATGGAAGTGCCACCCATACTTATGAGTGGTAATGTTTGACCGGTGACAGGCAACAAGTTAACCGCCACCATCATATTGACCATTGCCTGAAATACAAGACTAAATGCGACCCCAAAAGTTAAGAACGCCGCAAAATTACGCGGACTTTTAATTACTATTTTAACAGCTCTGAAAAGAAGTATTAAATATAAAAGAACAACAGTACTGCCTCCAACAAGGCCAAATTCTTCAATGATAATAGCAAATATAAAATCGGAATAAGGATGAGGAAGAAAGTTCTTCTGGGTTGAATTACCGGGCATTTTACCGAGAATACCACCTCTGGCAATAGCAATTTTAGCTTGCTCCACCTGATAATTGGCATCACTATCGCCACTTCTAAAACTCTCAATTCTTGTTTGCCATGTTCCAAATCTTCCATTAAGTTTCGGAGTATTTACAGCTATAAGGATCAGTAAGCCAAAGCTTACAATACCTATAAGAACTAAAAGTGCAATGTATTTAATCCTTACTCTACCCACAAACATAAGTACAAGACAGGTGCTGAAAATGAGTGCTGCAGTTGATAGGTTGGTAGGTAAGATCAATCCGGTAATAATGAGAATGGGGATCATTATGGCAATAAATCCCTTTCTGAAATCTTGTATGTCTTCCTGTTTTTTTGATAATAACCTTGCCACATAAATAATGAGTGCAAGCTTGGCAAGATCAGAAGGTTGAAAGGTAATATTTATAAGTGGGAGTGTGTACCATCTGCTGGCTTCATTAAGATTGGTACCAAACATTAGGGTATATAAAAGTAATGGTACACTAATATAGATTGCAACTTGGGAGATACGGGCATAATACTTATAAGGGACCATATGCGCCAAAAACATAAGCATTAATCCCAATAAAAGAATACCAAAGTGTTTAATCAGGTAATACTCAGTATTTCCCGATTGATATCTGTAGGCAAGAGTACCGGTTGAGCTATAGACTGCCAGGATAGAAAAAATCGATAGCAGAGCAACAACCACCCAGATAACCTTATCACCTTTGATATTTCGTATTATTGAACCCATATATTTTAGAGATCTATTACTGATTTCTTAAACTGGTTGCCTCTTTCCTCATAATTATCAAACAGATCAAAACTTGCACAGGCAGGTGAAAGTAGTACCTGGTCGCCTTTACGGGCTACAGAATAAGCTTTAGCTACAGCTTCTTCCATGCTGAAAGTTTCGTAGATGTCAGGGATAGTTCCATAAAATGCATTGATTATCCTTGTATTATCCAATCCAAGACAGATAATTGCTTTAACCTTATCTTTAACCAGCTGAAATATCTTCGTATAGTCGTTGCCTTTATCAATTCCACCGGCAATCCAAACAACAGGCTTTTCACTACTCTCTAATGCATACCATGCCGAGTTGATATTCGTTGCTTTAGAGTCATTAATAAATTCTATTCCATGGATATTAGCAACAAATTCAAGTCTGTGCTCTACATTCTGAAAGTCGCAGAGACATTCTCTAATAGATTCCTTTCTCAGGTTCACAAGTTTAGCTGCAATTCCCCCTGCCATTGTATGATTACTCTGTTGTGTACCCGATAGTGCTAATTCTTCCAGTGTCATTGGTTATGTTTTTATATTTTTACTGTTATCTGATCTTTAAAGTAATGATTGTAAATACTGCAAGCATGATTCCTACGATGAAAAATCTTACAACTATCTTAGGTTCTGAATATCCCAGTTTTTGATAATGATGGTGAAGTGGCGACATGAGAAATATCCTCCTGCCTTCACCGTATTTCCTTTTAGTGTGTTTGAACCAGGCAACCTGCATCACAACAGAGAGATTTTCGGCGAAGAATATACCACATAGGATTGGCAACAAAAGTTCTTTTCTTATCATCAATGCAAGTACTGCAATGATACCTCCCAGTGCAAGGGAACCGGTATCACCCATGAAGACTTGTGCGGGATAAGTATTATACCATAAGAACCCGGTACAAGCTCCTACAAATGCACTCACAAATATTGCAAGTTCGCCGGTATTAGGCAGATACATAATATTTAGGTAATCGGCAAAAACAATGTTGCCCGAAACCCATGCTAAAATGCCTAAGGTAGTCCCAATGATTGCTGATGTTCCGGTTGCCAAACCATCAATACCATCCGTTAAATTAGCCCCATTTGAAACAGCTGTAATGATTAGGATTACTATTGGAATAAACACAAGATATGCGTACTTACGAGCTTTTTCACCTAATGGTTTAAGCAATATGGAATAATCAAATTCATTATTCTTTACGAAAGGAATAGTAGTTTTGGTCGACTTCACAGAGTTTGCAGAGAACCTTTTAATATGATCAGGAAGTTTTTCGAATTCACTCATAGTAGTAGTTGACCTTGAGCTTGTTTGATGTAATTTTTCTCTTACAACAACACCTTCATGAAAATAGAGGGTTAATCCAACTACCAGACCTATAAATATTTGACCGAACACTTTTGAACGAGCAGCCAGACCTTTCTTGTCATTCCTGAACACTTTAATATAATCATCAAGAAATCCAATGAAACCCAACCAAACAGTAGTACCCAGAATGAGAATAATATAAATGTTGTTGAGTTTGGCAAAGAGGAGAGTTGGAATAATGATAGCTCCAAGAATAATCAGTCCACCCATAGTTGGTGTACCTTGTTTTTCTTTCTGTCCTGTGAGACCTAAATCTCGAACCGTTTCACCTACTTGTTTCCGGTTTAATAATTTAATAAGCGACTTACCAAAGAGAAGAGAAATTGTGAGTGAAGTAATTATGGCCAGTGCAGCTCGGAAAGAGATATACTGGAATACTCCTGTACCAGGAATATTATATGTCTTATCAAGGAAAGTAAAAAGATAATACAGCATAGCCCCTTATTTTTGTTCTTTATCAGTATTAAAAAATTCCTTTATTACTTCACGGTCATCAAAATGAAAACGGGTACCTTTTATCTCCTGATAAGTTTCGTGCCCCTTACCTGCAACCAGTATTATATCGTTTTCAGCTGCCATTGTACAAGCAGTTTTAATAGCTTGTTTTCGGTCTGTTATTATCAGAGATATTTTCTTCCTGTTGATTGGGATTCCCTCGCTCATTTCGGCGAGTATGGCATCAGGATCTTCACTACGCGGGTTATCGGAAGTGAGAATGACCAAATCGCTGTCATTAGCGGCTATTTGAGCCATCACAGGTCTTTTTGTCCGGTCTCTGTCACCACCGGCACCTACTACAGTTATCAATTTGCCTGCACCTGAGCGAATAGTATTAATTGTGTCAATCACATTCTTTAATGCATCGGGAGTATGAGCATAATCCACAATAGCCACTCTGCCATCAGGAGATTTAAAGTATTCGAAGCGGCCATCAACCGGACGTAGTTTGCTTAAAGCCAGAAGCGCCTCTTCTTCATCAAGACCCAATATCCGGGCAGTAGAATATATGGCCAGTAAATTATACGCATTAAATGTACCTACAAGGTTAGTCCATACTTCTTTACCGTTGAGATTAAGCAAGAGGCCATCAAACTGGTTTTCTAATATTTTACAGTGAAAATCAGCATCCTTTTTAACAGCCATGGTATAAACTTTTGACTTGGTATTTTGTACCATCACCATTCCATTCCTGTCATCAATATTTACCAATGCAAAAGCACCTGCAGGCAGTCGGTCAAAAAAGCGCTTTTTAGCTTCCAGGTAGGCATTAAAAGTTTTATGAAAGTCGAGATGATCATGTGTGAGGTTACTAAAAATACCTCCTCTGAAGTTTAATCCTGTAATTCTGTTTTGAACCACTGAATGTGAACTTACTTCCATGAAGCAATACTCGCAACCATCATCTACCATTTCTCTTAAGAGAGAGTTAAGATGTAGTGGATCAGGTGTTGTGTGGGTTGTTGGATAGGTCTTATTGTTAACACAATTCCTTACAGTAGAAAGCAACCCGGTTTTATAACCCAATGACTTAAATAACTCGTAAAGAAGGGTTACTGTGGTAGTTTTCCCATTAGTTCCGGTAATGCCAATAAGATTTATTTTTTCAGAAGGATTCTCATAGTAATTGCATGCCAGATAGCCAAGTGTTTCACTGGTGTCTTTTACAACTACATAGCAAATTTCATTCTTAATAATTTCAGGTAATTCTTCGCAAACAATTGCTGCAATTCCTGCTTCTGTAACCTGTGGAATGTACTTATGGCCATCTGTTATGGTACCTCTTATAGCAACAAAAACAGAGGCAGGGGTGGTATCACGAGAGTCGAAAGATATTTTATCTACCTCAATATCGTTATCACCAACAAACCTTTGGATGCGGCACCTATATAATATGTCCTTTAACTTCTTCATTTAATTATCCCAATTCTATGATACAACTTTCACCTTTTTTTATAGCCATACCCGGTAATATCGATTGGCGTTTAACCTTTCCTTTTCCTAAAACCTTAACCCTTATGCCCGAAGATTCAAGAAGATAAATGGCGTCTTTTGCTCCCATACCAATAACTTCAGGCATTCTATCAGCTGATAATTTGATTGGTTTTACTGATGTAACTGAATCCTCTGTATTAATACTGATATAATCGGAATCAGATGATTGCTCAAATTTGATCTTTGAGTACTTCAATAACCATGCAAGGTCTTGATATGAGCCCGAAGTAAGATGTATATCGTCATGATGGACGGTATCATTGGTCAGTGAATCGGGCATTAATCGTGTAGCATATACCTTATCAGCAATCTCTTTAAACACAGGACCTGCGATAGAACCGCCATAATAAACACCCTTTGTTGGATTATTAATCACTACAATACAGGAGTATTTTGGATTATCGGCAGGGAAATATCCAACAAACGAAGCCTTATAATTTGATTTATTATATCCCTTATTGTTTTGAGCAATTTGAGCAGTGCCTGTTTTACCGGCAATCTTAAATACAGAGTTTCGGAGATTAGTCGCAGTGCCTTTCTGTACAACTCCTTCAAGCAGTTTCTTAGCCTGGTCAATAGTACTCTGATTGGTAACAATCTTATCCTTCAAAATAACCGGCTCAAAGGTTTTAGTTACCAAACCTGCATGCCTTATTTCCTTTACGAATTGAGGCTTTACCAGGGTACCATTATTAGCAATAGCATTATAGAATGCAAGTGTTTGCATTGGAGTAAGGGCTATTTCATAACCAATTGACATCCATGGTAATGATACCTTTGACCAGTACTTATTTTCAGTGTCTTTAATATTAGGTTTGCCTTCACCGGGTATTTCAAGGCCAAGAGGTTTATTAAGCTGCATGAAATAAAATTTATCTATCAGCTTTTGAGGATTTTTCTTGTAAGCTTTAGTGATTACCTTTGAAATACCCACATTTGAAGAGAGCTCAAATGCACGGGCAACGCTGATTCTACCATAACCACCTTTGTGTGAATCACGCATTGTACGATTAGCAAATCGAGTAGTTCCATTCTCTGTGTTAACAGTATCATTCAAATCAATTAATCCTTCGTCCAATGCTGCAAGCACTGATGCTAATTTAAAAGTTGAGCCTGGTTCTGAGCTTTCACCTGCAGCATAATTAAATTTCTCTTCATAGAGTCCTTCTTTATTCTTACCCAGATTAGCAATGGCAACTATAAAACCTGTATTGACTTCCATTAGTACAGCACATCCGTGATCAGCTTCATTCTCTATAAGCTGCCTCATGAGAGCATCTTCAGCAACGTCTTGAATGTTAACATCTATAGAGGTAATGATATCATGACCATCCTGTGGATCAATCTCCATCTCTTCATTCGTTGGTCGCCATGCACCACTGCCAATACGTTGCATCATTCTGCTTCCACTCTCTCCTTTCAGGATATCACTATATGCTCCTTCAAGACCTATATCATTCTCAGTTCCATCTTTATCCCAACCTATAGTTCTAAAGGCCAGCCACTGGTAGGGAAGAACTCTCTTGCTTCTTGTCTCGGCAATGATACCACCCTTATATTTACCTAATCTGAAGATTGGAAAGCGACGAACTTTCTTTAATTGTGCGAAGGTTATATCTCGCTTAAGCAGCAGGTACCTGTTATTAGTCTTCCTTCCATTGGTGAGAATCTGCTTGTATTTACTTTTCGATTTATCATTAAATAGATTAGACAGACACAATGCGAGTGAATCAACATTTTCGTAGAAGAACTTATCATTATAATGAGTATTTCCGGCATCAATTCGTAAATTGAATAAAGGAACACTGGCGGCAAGTAGACTACCATCAGATGCCATAATATTTCCTCTAATTGCTTCTATCTTCTCAACCTTAAGATTCATAATCTTACCTTTCTCACGCCACATATCGCCTTCAATAAACTGTATATAAGAAGCTTTCCCAATTATAGCCAGCCCACAAAGTGCTACTATAATGTAGACTATATAAACATTTCTGAGTATATCGCTTTTTATACTGCTCATTTGGTTAAAGTGTTTATAACAAGTTTTACCGGAGGAACTGTAGATTCTTTAACCTGTGATGTTGAGAGTCGGTATGCTACCTCTGATTGCTTGCTTTGAAACATGAGACTTGATTTGGTAGTTATGTACTCATATCTCAGCTCTTCAAGCTCTTTTTTAGTTCTGCTTATCTCAATGATTGTCTTTTCAGCATTATACGAATTGGCTATATAAATTATACCAAGGAAAGTAATAAAGATGATAAAAGGAATTTGACGGAGGAGGTTTTCTCTTGTGAGGAAACTGCCATCAAGTACTGAAGCCAATGATTTTGTAAAAGACACATTCTTATTGATCATCCTGATCTTCTTAAAGCGGCTTTTCTTCTCTTTAAGAATTTCTTCTTTAAAAATTTCTTCTTTTTTAAAAGAGTTCTTACCAATGGAATTGTTCAGGCCTTTATTCATGGCTAGTCCTTTCCGCAGCACGCAGTTTTGCACTTCTTGAACGTGGGTTTTCCTCTAATTCTAACTCAGGAGGAGTTATTGGTTTTCGGGTAATAGCTTTGTAAGGTGAAATGATATTTCCATAGAAATCTTTTTCAATTTCAGCTTCAAAATTCCCCGATTTCATGAAGTTCTTTACAAGCCTGTCCTCCAGTGAATGGTAGGAGATCACTACAAGTCGCCCACCCGGTTTAATGACTGAAACTGTTTGAATCAGGAATTCCTTCAATATCTCAATTTCATTATTCACTTCAATTCTAAGTGCCTGGAAAATGCGGGCATAGAATTTATTTTCACGTCCCTTTTCAGCAAAGGGCTTAAGTATCTCTTTAAGTTGAGCAGTAGTAGTAATCTTTTCGCTGCTTCGGGCTGCAATAAGTCGCTGTGCTATATGCCACGCATTATCGAATTCGCCATACTGCTTGAATACTTTTTTAAGTTCATCAGCATTGTAAGTGTTGACAATCTGACCCGCACTTAATCCGGCATTTTGATCCATTCTAAGATCAAGGTCAGCATCAAATCTCGTGGAGAATCCTCTGGATGGATTATCAATCTGATGGGATGAAATACCAAGATCGGCAAGAATACCGTCAACAGGAATCGCTTTATAAAATCTAAGAAAGTTTGTAAGGAACTTAAAGTTTTGGTTAATTAATAAGAAGCGTGGATCCTGGATAGTGTTCTTTAAAGCATCTTTATCCTGATCAAATCCAATAAGCCTTCCGGTAGTTAGTTTATCTAGTATCGCATGCGAGTGACCTCCGCCACCAAAAGTAACATCAACATATATCCCTTCAGGTTTTATTGCCAGCAGGTCTATTGTTTCTTGTAGCAATACCGGTTTATGATACATATTATTAACCCATTTGACCCATTACTTCTTCAGCTAATTCAGAGAAATTAATCTGGTCTTCTGCAATTTTTGCTTCATATTTCGATTTGTCCCACACTTCAATAATGTTAACTGCTGAAGCAAGGACAACATCTTTAGAAATACTAGCAAAAGATGCTAAATCACGCGGGATCAACAATCTACCCGTCCCATCTAACTCCACTTCTTTCACACCAGCCATAAAAACCCTGATAAAGTCTGTATTCTTTTTTACATACCTGTTGAGTTTTTTTATCTCTTTAACAGCTTCATCCCATTCAGCGTGGGGATAAATTTCAAGACACTGTTGAAAAATGCTTCTTTTAATTATAAAGCCTCCGGGAATGATGTCATCAAGCTGACTTTTAAGAGCACCCGGAATCATAATCCGACCCTTAATGTCAACTTTACACTCATGAACACCAATCATTTCCAACATCTTACCTAATGTGTTTTTATGGGGTAAATATAATACATAAAAACCACTTTTTCCCACATTTTACCACTCTGTTAATAACTTTTTGTTATAAACCCCTCAAATACAACACAATGTGATTATAATGTTCAGGGTATCAAGTAATTAATATTCTCATTTATTTGTCAACACTTTGAATTCATAGAGAAACATGAATATAAATTCCTTGAAAACCTTTGAAATTGATTATTTTTGTAAGTCACAATGCTCCTATAATAAAAGAGAAATAGTAAAATATGCAGTTGGATAATACTGAGCCTAAATTCATTGATGTTGAAAAAGTTATTTCCGGGAAGAATCCAAAACTCTTAAAGATCCTTCCAAAATTTGCGGTAAATTATTTGAAACGAATACTGCATCAGGATAGGCTAAATGCAATCATCAACAGGCATCGGGATAAAAAAGGGATAGCGTTTCTTGATGCTGTATTAACTGAATTCAATGTTAAGATTCGTGTAGTTGGTGAAGAGCACTTTCAACGTGACAAGAATTATGTTGTTATCTCTAACCATCCACTAGGTGGTCTGGATGGCATGGCTCTCATGTTGGTAATAGGTAGAATGAATCCTGAGATTGCAATGACAGCTAATGATTTTCTGCTGTATGTTGAGAATCTCAAATCACTATTTGTTCCTGTAAATAAACATGGGTCGAATGCTGACAACATCGCACTTATAAATCAGGCTTTTGCCTCAGATAAAGTAATTATCTTCTTCCCGGCAGGACTTTGTTCTCGTAAAATTGCAGGGCAGATCGTTGATCTTGAATGGAAGAAAACATTTCTGTCGCAGGCAAGAAAATTTGGAAGGGATATAATGCCTGTGCATATCAGTGGTAAAAATTCACAATTCTTCTACAATCTGGCACGCTTCCGTAAGAGAATTGGCTTACATACAAATCTTGAAATGCTTTATCTGGTTGATGAAATGTTTAAACAGGATAATAAAGACATTGTTATTACCTTTGGCAAGCCAATCTCAATTGACTTTTTCAACAAACAGTTGAAAGATAGAGATTGGGCATCTGAACTGCGAAAGCATGTTTACAAACTTGAGAATGAAGCTGATGCTGATTTCTCGCCAATGATGATTTGAAAATGGAAAATATAATTCCCCCTGTAGCTAGAGAACTACTCGAACAAGAACTAACAGCTGAAAAACTGCTACGTAAGACTAATGCCGGTAATAACCACATCTATGTTGTTGATTATCATAATTCGCCTAATGTTACTATGGAAATAGGACGTCTGAGAGAAATTACTTTCAGAGACGCAGGTGGAGGAACAGGCTTGAGTTATGATCTCGATATATTCGACACTGAAGAAGAACCTTTTCAACAGCTTATCGTATGGAATCCGGTTGATAAGGAAATAGTTGGAGGATATCGTTTCCTGCATTGTAAAGACTTAAAAATGGGGGCAGACAAGCAATATCATACTCCTACTCTAAAGCTTTTCAAATACAGTGATACATTCGTGAAAGAGTATCTCCCTTACACCATTGAACTGGGAAGATCATTCGTGCAACCCAATTATCAACCTACCAATAATATCCGTAAGGGTATGTATTCACTTGATAATATCTGGGACGGTTTAGGTGCTGTAATCCTTCAAAATCCAGATGCGAGATACTATTTTGGTAAAATTACAATGTACCCGGAGTATAATTCTAAGGCCAGAGATCTTATTATTTACTTTATGCAAAAGTACTTTGGCGATAAGGATGATCTTGTTACTCCATTTATCCCTATGGAACTAGGTACTGACCGTAAGACACTTGAAGAATCATTTCCAAATGATTCTTACGATAAGGATTATAAAATCTTAATTCAGAAAGTACGTGCACTTGGTGAGTCTATTCCACCACTGGTTAATGCTTATATGAATCTTTCATCAACTATGAAATTCTTTGGCACTTGCATAAACGACGAGTTTGGTGACGTTGAAGAATCGGGCATCTTAATCACTATTGCTGATATTTATGGGATGAAGATTGAACGTCACTTATCTGTTCCTCAGTAATTATGATTATAAAGAAAGCAGAGTTCGTCGCCAGCAATGTTGATTACCGAAAATGCCCGGTAACTGATAAACCTGAATATGCTTTCATTGGACGCTCAAATGTTGGCAAATCATCATTGATAAACCATCTCCTCAATCGGAAGAATCTTGCCCGTGTATCTACTACACCAGGTAAAACTCGATTGATAAATCACTTTCTGGTAAATGACGATTGGTACCTGGTAGACTTACCAGGTTATGGTTATGCCAAAATATCCAAAACTGAAAGAGAGAAGTGGGAGACAATGATTCGCGATTTCCTGACAAAAAGAAAGACTCTGATGCTGACATTTATCCTGATCGACAGCAGGATTGAATTTAAAGAAGCCGATAAAACAATGATCAACTGGTTTGGTGAGAATCAATTACCTTTTGCGTTGGTATTTACTAAAAGTGATAAACTTTCCTCAAATCAACTGGCTTCAAATATTGCAGCAGTTAAAAGTAACCTTATGCAATTTTGGGAAGAGTTACCACCTGCTTTTATCACTTCATC
>JBLMZZ010000065.1:0-3917 GCA_050259095.1 Omnitrophica WOR_2 bacterium
ACCATATCTCCTGTCTTAACATAAATCTTCTTAACAATACCATCAATTGGTGCAACTATATTATTTGTCATTTTCATTGCATCAAGTTCAAGCAGATGAGCTCCTTTCTTAACTTTATCACCTTCCTTGGCGGTAACCTTAAGAATAGTGCCGGGAATAAATGAATATATTTTACCCGGGTCTGCAACCATAAAAGCTTTCCTGGCCATAAACTTCTTGGTCAGTCTGGTTTTATATTTTACATTATCTATGATAATGGTTCTTATTTCCTGTGATTCGTTTTCTTCTTCCATATCATTCCGGTTATTAGAATGGAGGGATTCCATGTTTCTTTTTTGGTGTTTCCTGTACCTTATCGGTTGAAATAGTAAGCGCGTGTATCAACATATTTCTTGTTTCCGACGGCTCAATAACAGCATCAACGTATCCGTATGCAGCAGCAACATAAGGATTAGCAAACTTATCCTTATACTCTTTGATTTTCAGTTTTCGCATTTCTTCAGGATTTTCTGCATTCTTTATTTCATTTCTGAAGATAATATTAGCAGCACCCTCAGGACCCATAACTGCTATTTCAGCAGTAGGCCATGCAAATACAAAATCAGCTCTTAAATGGCTTGAACACATTGCGATATAACCTCCACCATATGCTTTACGCAGAATGACGGTCATTTTAGGAACTGTAGCTTCCGAGTAAGCATATAGTACTTTCGCACCATGCCTGATAACACCTGCATGTTCCTGATCAACACCGGGCAAATAGCCAGGAAGGTCGACCAAAGTAACGAGCGGAATGTTGAAAGCGTCGCAGTATCTTATAAAACGTGCGGCTTTATCTGAAGAATCCACATCAAGTACTCCTGCAAGAACGAGTGGTTGATTTGCAACAAAACCAACGGTATTACCATTGAGCCTTGCAAATCCGATCACGATATTTGCAGCAAACATGCTTTGGATTTCGAAGAACTCCGAATCATCCACCATTGCCCTGATAACATCTTTTACATCATAAGGCTGACGTGGATTGGTTGGGAATATATTATCAATATTGTAACTTCTTGTTCTGGGTGGTTTTTTAGGGAAAGCTTCAGCTTTCTTTATGTTGTTCCAGGGAATAAAACTGCAGAGCGTTTTAATCTGTTCAAAACATTCTTGTTCACTTTCGGCAAAGAAGTGTGCATTACCTGTGATTTCACTCTGTACTCTTGCTCCACCAAGTTCTTCCATGGAAATCTCTTCACCAAGGACTGTCTTAATAACTTCAGGGCCTGTGATAAACATCTTAGAGATCTTATCAACAACAAATACAAAGTCAGTGAGTGCTGGTGAATAAACTGCACCACCTGCACATGGACCAAGTATTACACTAATCTGAGGTATAACACCGGAAGCCTGTGTATTCCTGTAAAATATTTCTCCGTAACCGGCAAGTGAGTTAACACCTTCCTGAATTCTGGCTCCCCCCGAATCATTAATCCCAATGATTGGAACCTTAAGCTTCATGGCATGATCCATGATCTTTGTAATCTTCTTTGCATGCATCCATCCCAAAGATCCACCGGCAACTGTAAAGTCTTGTGCATAAATACACACCGGATAACCATTCAGAGTTCCTGTACCGGTTATTACACCGTCGCCTGGTAGATATTTATCGCCCATGTTAAAGTCCTTACCGGCATGTTCAACAAATAAGTCATACTCATGAAATGATTTGGGATCAAGTAATGCTATGATCCTTTCACGGGCGGTCATTTTGCCTGTAGCTTTCTGTTTCTCAATAGCTACCTGGCCTCCCCCCATTAATGCGTCGCGCATCCTCTTCTTGAGGTCGGATGTTTTTTTTGTTAATGACATTTGTGAAGTTTTAGATTATACTCTGTTCCCTTTCAACAGCTTTTTCAAAAAGCACACAAAGGTAAGACTAAATTCAAATACTAAAATCGCCTTTAGGCCGTTAACATTAATTGTTCACTCCTCCGATTTTTACAACTGCCTGATAATACGCAGTAAAGGAAATTGCCATTTGTTCAATTGTATTGAAATTTTAAGGTAATCTTAAGATTCAGTCTCTTTTTATACCTTTGCTTTTGTAAAAAAATACCAATGGATATAGAAAGTTTACGCGAATATTGCCTGAGTCTTCAGGATGTGACTGAAGGTTTTCCTTTCGATCAAACAACCCTGGTCTTTAAGGTTAACGGCAAAATGTTCCTGCTAACTGATCTTGAAGGACCTCTGAGTATTAATGTCAAGTGTGATCCTGAGAAAGCAATAGAACTTAGAGAACATTATAGCTGTGTAAGACCCGGATATCACATGAATAAAAAGTACTGGAATTCAGTAGATATTGATGGTACCGTTGCCGATAATATTCTTATTGATTGGATTAATCATTCTTATTCATTGGTTGCCAAAGGTAAAAAGAAGTGATCTGCCAGTAATTATTGCAGGTAAACTACTGTAATACCATGGCCCCCGCGTTCCAGCTTTTCATCTTCTATTCTGATAACTTCAGGCGTTTCGGTAAGATATTCCTGTACCATATCCCTCAATACCCCATTCCCTTTTCCATGTAAAATGCGCACTTCATGAACTCTGAGTAGTATTGCCTGGTCTATATACTTTGATAGATCTTCTCTTGCTTCTTCGGGCCGCTTGCCTCTTATGTCAATCGACATCCTGAAATCGGCCATCTTAGCGTTAAGGTCATGAATGACCGAAATCCCTTTAGTCTGATAATTTTTATTGTTCTCAAACAGTTTAATCTCTTGCTGCGAAGCCATTATTAACTTATCTATGCTGGTCCTGATTTTAAATGAGCCAAACCAAACCAAAGCTCTTTTGCCTTTTACCTCTTCAACAACACCTATGCTATCCTGATCTTCCATTTTAACATAACTTCCTTTCCTTAGTATAAAAGGCTGTACCGACTGACCCTCTCTCTTTTGCACATGAACATCAGGCACAACCTGAATATGATCTTCAACAGTGGTTGATGCCGTCATTAATTCTTCAATTGATGAAACGAATTCATCGCGTAGCTGCTTTGTTACCTCTTTTTCTGCCTGATGTTCCCTGATATCCCTGATAGTCTTTTCAATCAGCTTGTTCGAACTATCAACAAGTTGTTGAGCTCTTTGCCGTGCATCTTTTATTACAACATTTTTCTTTGATTCCAGATCATTCAACAAACCTTCGTATTTAGTAACAAGATGCGCCAACATGTCATCAGCTACTTTAAGTTCAGCAGTTTTTTGAGCAATCTGTTTCTTGTCCACTTCAAGCTGTGCAAGTTGCTTTTCGAAATCAAGCTGACTGCTTCCTATTTTTGAAGAAGCATTGTTAACAACATCCTGGGGGAACCCAATTTTGTTGGCAATCTCAAATGCAAAAGAACTACCGGGCTTTCCAATGCTCAGCTTGAAAAGAGGCTTCATTGCTCTGGTATCATAAAGCATTGCTGCATTAAATAAACCTTCTTCGTTTCCTGCCAGTAGTTTAAGGTTTGTATAGTGCGTGGTGACTACCCCAAAACTGCCTCTCTCATTTAATCTTTGCAGACTTGCTTCTGCCATTGCACCACCCAACTGTGGCTCTGTACCTGCACCAAACTCATCAATCAAAAAGAGTGTTTGGTTATCAGCATTCTCCAAAAAGTACTTAATGTGAATAAGGTGTGAGCTGTATGTACTGAGATCATTCTCAAGTGACTGTTCATCACCAATTTCAAGGAATATCTTTGTGAATATGCCTGATGAAGAATCATCGCTGACTGGTATGAGTAATCCACATTGAAGCATATACTGTAACAATGCAATTGTTTTAAGGGTAACTGATTTACCCCCTGCATTTGGACCACTGATGACCATAATACGCTCGTTGTTGTCGAGACTTATATCTTGTGCCACAATTGATTT
>JBLMZZ010000066.1:0-13991 GCA_050259095.1 Omnitrophica WOR_2 bacterium
TGTTTGCTGAAAACTGTCCACGAATTTAATGGGGCTAACGAATATTTATTCTTTGTAGTGTATGAAGCTCCTGAACAGGTTAAATCAGTCCATGGTGAAATTGCAATAGCCGCAACAGGCATAGGAAGGTTGTTGGCCTTCAATGCAAGTAATAATGATAGTACAAGTCCGCCTCCGGCTGATTCTCCTGCAATCAGTATTCTTTTAGAATCAAATCCGTTGTTCAGCAGATGTTTATAAACGGTAACTGAATCATCTACCGCAGCAGGAAACGGGAATTCAGGGGCAAGCCTGTACTCATAAGTGAGGTTTATGTATCCGCTTCTTTTAGCAAATTTCGAAACAAATCCCCTGTGGTCATTGCAAGAGCCTGATACATATCCACCACCATGCACATACATGATGATTTTGGTTGCATCTGCCCCCTGTGGAATAATCCATTCAGCATTCATTCCACCAATCTTATCAGTTTTTACACTAATGCCATCAGGCATCTTTGCATAACGTGAAGCACCTTTTTCACAGATGTCACGAAATCCCTGAATGGAAGTGTTTAAGTCGTATGTTTCTTTGTGTAATTTCCCATTTAGAATATGTCTGTTTCGCAAAAGGAAATTGATGGTCCGTGCTTTGAAACTGATCATTTGAGTCTGCTTATTTAAAGATTGTTTTGTAAGGCGAATCAAAGATCGGAAAAAACTCTTAATTTTTATTCAACTGTTAATTCACCTCTTAATGGGGTTTGTAATAATTTACCTAACTCTTTTCCTGAGTATCCTTCTCCAAGTAGATACATTAACTTGGCAATAGCTGACTCAGTTGTAATGTCGAACCCTCCAATAACTCCAATACTTTCAAGCTGAATACTTGTTGCATATTTGCCCATTTCAACTGACCCTCCTTTACATTGAGTAACATTAAATATAGTTATTCCCGATGAGATAGCTTCTTTAAGTGAATCTATAAACCACTTGTCGGTAGGAGCATTGCCCGCACCATAAGTCTCAAGGATCACTGCTTTAAGTCCTGAGATTTTAAGGATGCTCTGAACAACATTAAGTGTAATTCCCGGGAAGAGTTTTAATATTGCAACACTTGTGTCGAGTGTGGTGTGTACAGCAAGTTTTTCTTTGTTAACAGGCAGTATATATTGATTATTATACCGTATATGCACACCAACTTTAGCTAAGACCGGGTAATTCCCACTTAGAAATGCATTGAAGTTTTCGGCATTGAACTTACTTGTTCGGTTGCCTCTCATAATATTATTTTCGAAGCAAATACAAACTTCAGGTACTGTAGGCAGTTCATCTTCACGTGCTGATGCAATTTCAATAGCGTTGATGAAATTATCTCTTCCATCTGTTCGTAGAACCCCCATAGGAAGTTGTGAACCAGTGAAAACTACCGGCTTATTAAGATTTTCAAGCATAAAGCTTAATATTGAAGCCGAATATGCCATTGTATCTGTTCCGTGTAAAATAACAAAGCCGTCATAAAAGTTATAATTCTCTTCAATAACTCTTGCAAGCCTTATCCAGAAAGCCGGTTTCATATCAGATGAATCAATCAAAGGATCAAAGCTGTGACTATCAATTTGACAATTGATTGTTTCAAGAATGGGTATATGTTTATACAATGCATCGAAGTTAAAAGGCATCAATGCACCTGTTTGAGGATCTTTGATCATTCCTATTGTGCCACCGGTATAAATGACCAATATTTTAGGAGTGTACTTATTTTCAGTCATTATAGGATATTAAAGATTAAAGAGTTTCATTGCATTGCGAGTTGTTTCTTCGGCAACCTCTTCAATGCTTATCTGCTTGATATCAGCAACCATACGGGCAATGATTGGAATATAAGAAGGTTCGTTGCGTTTTCCTCTGAAAGGTACAGGTGCCAGGAAAGGTGCATCGGTTTCAAAGACGAGGTGTTTTAGATCAATATGTTTTAATGTTTCCTGCATTTTATTGTTTTTAAAGGTAATTACTCCTCCCAGACCAAGGCTAAAGCCGTATTTAATAGCAAGGTTAGCCTGTTCAACTGATCCTGAAAAACAATGAAATATACCACGAAGGTCTTCTTTACATACATCCTTTAAGATAGTTATGACTTCATTAAATGAATCTCGTATATGGACTATCAATGGAAGATTGTAAGTAATGGCGAGATCAATATGATGTCTGAATACAAATTCCTGCTCAGTTGCATAAGTTTTATCCCAATACAAGTCAATACCACATTCCCCAATTGCATAAAACTTCCTTTCACTGATATATTTTTCAACAACAGCCAGTTCTTTCATGTAATCAGATTTAACTGAAGTAGGATGGAGACCTATCATTGGCAGGCATGTGCCAGGATATTCATCTGCCATCTTAAGCATTGAATTAATGCTGGTGCTATCAATATTTGGAAGCATCATCCTGGTAACTCCGGCCGCAATGGCTGAATCTACAACCTTACTGCGATCATTCTCAAATTCTTCAAGATAAAGATGGGTATGTGTGTCTATGAATTGCATGGTACAAAGGTACTAAATGGATAAATTAATTGTAAGCAACATATAATCATGTATTTTTGCATTCATCAAAGCTTACTCATGTCATTGAAACTGCTAATTATTCGTTTTAGTTCAATAGGTGATATTGTACTTACTACCCCTGTAATCAGATGTGTACATGAGCAAGTGAAAGGTGTGGAGATTCATTATCTTACCAAAAAAAGATACGCTAATATCCTTGAAAATAATCCTTATGTTTCAAAGGTTTATTCTATTGAAAAAGATCTGAATGAAGTTATACCTCAACTTAAAAAAGAACGGTATGATCATATTATTGATCTTCATAAAAATCTTCGAAGTTTTAGGATACTGTTCACTCTAAAAAGACATTTCACAACTTTCAACAAACTTAATTTTGAGAAATGGCTCCTCGTTAGATTTAAGATTAACAGGTTGCCCAATGTTCATATTGTCGACAGATATTTAAAAACAGTCAGCTTTCTGAAAGTCGTTAATGATAAAAAAGGACTAGACTTCTTTATTCCCGATACTGATCGTATAAATATTACAACAGATTATTCCTTACTAAACAATGGTTTTATAGCTTTTGTGATTGGAGGTAACCATAATACTAAGTTATTTCCTGCTGATATGGTTGCAAGTACCTGTAAAATGCTGATGCTTCCGGTAGTATTACTCGGTGGCAAAGAGGACTTTGAGAGAGGAGAAGAAGTGGTTAATTTGACTGGTAGAAGCGTGATTAATTTATGTGGCAAATTAAAATTAATGCAATCAGCATCGTTTGTTGAGCAATCAACTGCTGTGATTTCAAATGATACGGGTTTAATGCATATTGCAGCAGCTTTTAAAAAACCGGTTGTTTCAATTTGGGGTAATACAGTTCCAGCCTTTGGAATGTATCCATATATGATTGAAGATTCTCTGTCAATGATTGCTGAAGTGAAAAATCTAAATTGTCGTCCCTGTAGTAAGCTAGGTTATAAAAAGTGTCCACTCGGTCACTTCAATTGTATGAGGTTACAGGATATCAATTCTATTGCCGGTTTTACAAACAAATTATCAGATAAGAGTTAATTACCAATTAATGAATGAAGGGGTTGTGAAGGCGCTCCATCCCTATATGTGTTTTTTGTCCGTGCCCTGGATATATCACAAAATTATCATTCAGAATAAATAGTTTGGTAAGTATATTTTCCCTTAACAGGTCAAAATCACCTGTTGGCAAGTCAGTTCGCCCAATACTTCCATAGAAAATTACATCCCCTGCTATGAGGAAACGTTGCTGATGATTTATTAAACAAATACTTCCTGCAGCATGGCCGGGCACTTCAATTACCTGTAACTCTGAATTCCCAAATGTAATTATATCATTTTCAACCACCAGATGATCAGGAGGTAAAATGTTAAGTGTGTTAAAACCATACTCATAACCTTGCTTTTCAGTATTCTCCCAAAAAATTTTCCCATCCTTATGTGCCGTAGCTCCAATACCATAAGTATCTTTAACAAATTTAATACCTACAACATGATCAACATGATAATGTGTTATTACTTGTGCCTTAGGAATCAGAGATTTCTTTTTAATATATTCTGTTAGTTCTTCTTCTTCAGATGGCTTACTTGAGGCCGGATCTATAATAATGCATTCACCAGTTTCATCAGATAAAATATATGTATTTGTGGCGAAGAGATTAAAAATGAAGGATTTCACAGTTATCATAGCAGTGATGAGTTTAAGTCGCTAAATTAAATAAAATGCTTTCTGAACTCTTCAGACACTTACTTAAAGCAAAGCTAAAATTAATAGGATAATAAATTAACACTATAGGCACACAGTTTGTTAAGATTTATTATAAACGATGAATGAAAATAATATATTAAATTAGCGTTCTGTATAACGATATACAATGCACCGGTACACACTACGGCATATAGCACTGAACACCAGCAGAGTTTTATTATTATTTGTACTACTCCTCATAGGTTCACAGTCAATTAAGGCACAATTTTATAATGGGTCACAGATGCCTTTTGGCAAAAGCAGAGTGCAGTATGGTGATTTTTTGTGGACCTACTATCTTTTGCCCGAATATGATATCTATTTTTATTTAAACGGTAAAGACCTGGCAAATTATACTGCCCGCTTTGTTAAAGAGAATTATCCTAAGATGGAGGAAGTTCTTGATAACAGATATTCAGAAAAGATACAGTTTCTTATCTTTAATTCACTCACTGATCTTAAGCAAAGTAACCTGGGTTTGTTGAGTGATCAACAGTATAACATAGGTGGAATCACTTACATTATCGGAAATAAGATCTTTGTGTATTTTGATGGAAACTACCATAATTTTGAGACTCAGCTTAAAGCCGGGATGGCAAGAGTATTAATTAATCAAACCGTTTATGGTGGCTCAGTAGGTCGTCAGATTACCAATTCAACTGTTATGAGCATGCCTTCATGGTTTATTGATGGGCTGGTTTCATACCTTGCTGAGGACTGGAATACTGACATCGATAATTATGTTCGTGAGGGTGTATTGTCAAACCGTTACCGCAAAATCAATCATCTACAGGGTGACGATGCAATATATGCCGGTCATGCAATATGGAAATATATTGCTGAGAAATATGGTATTCAAACAATTCCTAATATTGTATATCTCGCCAGGATGAGCCGTAATGTTGAAACCGGTTTTCTATATGTTCTTAATATATCTTTCAAAAATCTTTTGAAAGATTGGTATGCTGAAATGCAGTCTAGATATTCACTTAGTGCCGATAGAAATGGAATTCCTGAGCACAATGTAAAAAAGAAACTTAAAAAGGATGTAGTAAACGATCAGGTAAAAATTGATCCTTCGGGTAAATATACTGCATGGGTCAGTAACCAATCCGGCCTTGCCAAAGTATGGCTTTATGATAATTTCAAAAACAAAGGGAAGATTATTTACAGGCAAGGACACAGATTAGATGAAAAGAATGACCTCTCTTATCCTATCATTGCCTTTCATCCTGGAGGTTCAGTACTATCAGTCATTACTGAAAAAAAAGGAGAACTCGTCTTTAATCAAATAGAAATAAAGAACAGGAAAAAGACAAAACAATCAATTTTTGGATATCAGAAAATACTTTCAATGGCCTATTCACCAAATGGTCGTGATTTGGTTTTCTCGGCAATCAGAAGAGGACAAAGCGATATTTTTGTCTTTAATGTAGCCTCCGCTTCTTCACAGCAAATTACAAAAGATATTTTTGATGATCTGAATCCCACATATCTGGGAGCTAATGAAATCATTTTCAGTTCAAATCGCATTAAAGACACTTTAACTGAGGAACCTAAACTTAATAAACCCGGACTGCCGGCTACGCATGATCTTTTTATTTATAATCTGGCTACAAAATCAGATGTTTTACGCAGGGTTACCAATACTCCTAATGCCAATGAAATTCAACCAATGGAGTATGAACAGGGTTTTATCAGTTATCTGAGTGATCAAAATGGTATATACAACAGATATATTGCCAGACTCGATTCTATGATTACGCATGTTGATACTGCACAACACTACCGCTATTTTACACGTAACTATCTCACAACCGATTATTCAAGAAACATATACAGTTATTATGTTTCACCAAGGTCAGGTAAAATGGCAATGATTATGCAAAAGGGACAAAAATGGCCAATTGCACTTTCCGAAAAGCCACCTGCTTCAACCATCCAGCCTCTTAAAGCAGTGAACACGCTATATATGCAGGATCGCATGACTGCCTATGAAAAACAATTACAGGAATCAGCGATAATTGAACCTGTACGAATATTACCCAGATTCGTTAATGTTTACAGAGATGAACCTGAAAATACAAAGGAAAATCAGAATGAGCAAATTCCTTTAGCCGAAAACCCTGTTTCTGTGGATACTACCACAGATGGGTTTGTCCCTCCTAAAGCAAGAAATTATAATGTTGAATACTCAATTAATGAGCTCGTAAATCAACTGGACTTTACGTTTCTCAGCACTTCATATCAACCTTTTTCGGGTGGAACAGGTCCCATTTATTTAACTCCCGGATTGAATGCTTTTTTTAAAGTTGGTATGACAGATTTGCTTGAAGATTATAGGATTGTTGCAGGTGTTCGTCTCGACTTCAATCTGGTAAATAATGAATACGTTCTGAGCATAGCAAATCTTAAACACCGGCTTGATCGTGAAATTTATTTTCACCGACAGTCAATTGAGCAAGCAGGTCAATACTCAATTGTTAGATACCGAATACATGAACTGCACTACATTTTAAAATATCCGTTTAATCCAATCCTGAGTTTAAAAGGAACTGCCTCAATACGTAAAGACAGAGCAATCTTTATGTCAACTGACCAATTTAACCTCAGGGAACCTGATATTAACAGGTATTGGGTTTCGGGCAAACTTGACCTTACTTATGATGCCACCAGATCATTGGGTGTTAACCTTTATGATGGTCTGAGGTTTAAGATCTTTGGTGAATACTATCATCAGATTGAAGGTGATAACAGGAACACCAACATGATAGTTCTTGGATTTGATATAAGACACTATCTTCCAATACACAGGACTTTAATCTGGGCAAACAGATTTGCTACAAGTACGTCATTTGGCAGAAGTAAACTCATTTATTACATGGGAGGTGTTGATAACTGGTTAATGCCTAAATTCACTAATGAAGCACCAATTGACTATTCACAAAACTATGCCTATCAAACTCTTGCTACTAATATGCGTGGGTTTAATCAAAATGTTAGGAATGGAAATACATTTGCTTTAATCAACAGCGAACTAAGATTCCCTGTTATTAAATATCTGGCAAACCGGCCTTTAAGATCTGATTTTCTGAATAACTTTCAGCTTATTGGTTTTGGAGATTTTGGAACTGTATGGACAGGCGCTACACCTTATTCTGATGAGAATGCTCTGTTTACGCGTGTTATCCAAACAGGGTCTATGAAGATTACTATACGTGAACAACGTGAACCTTTGGTTGGAGGTTTGGGCTTTGGAGCAAGATCAAGAATATTGGGCTATTTTGTGAGAGCTGATTATGCATGGGGTATCGAAGATATGGTTATCAAGAAGCCAATATTCTATATATCACTTAGTCTGGATTTCTAAAAGATACTTCACACATTACTCTTTACTTGTGCAGTGTTATCCTTATTTTTCAATTGATTTCTTCAATTGAACATCACAAATGATTTTTACATCATCACCTACAAGCCAGCCTCCGGATTCAAGTGCTGTATTCCAGTTAAGGCCCCAGTCTTTACGATTTAGGGCTCCGGTTAGTGAAAATCCTGCTTTCATAACTCCCCAAGGGTCGGTCATTGATCCATTGTATTCAGCTTCAAGCACTATAGGATGAGTGTTACCACAGATTGTCAGATCGCCTTTCAATTTGTAAATATCTGTGGCAATCAGTTCCATGTCAGTTGAGTGAAATAATATTTCCTTAAATTTTTCAACATTAAAAAAATCAGCACTCCTCAGATGATTGTCACGTTCATCACTTCCTGTATCAATTGAATTAGCATCTATTTTAAATTCAATTTTTACAGTAGTAAAGTCGTTTCCAATAGTGGAGGCATCTAAGGTGTATACCTTAAACTTTCCTTTTACATTTGTAATCATTAAATGCTTTACTCTGAATTCAATGTTAGTGTGTGCCAGATCAAGATCCCACTTAATTTTTTCATCCATGACCTTTTCTATTTAATTCATAATAAACAACAATTCCTTTTACTGTTTGTAAGACCCATAGGACATTTTTCTAAATATTTGTTTATTTTGCAGTACTGAAGCGCTTTCTATACTTAACTCAAATTCCTGACTAATGATCAAACTAATTATAACTGACCTTGATGGTACATTACTGAATGATTCAAAACAACTTCCTGCCGACTTCTGGAATGTTGAAAGAGAACTTCACAAATCGGGAATCCAATGGGTAATAGCTAGTGGCAGACAATATTATACAATAGCTGATCAATTTAGTCCTATACTTGATGATGTCTATATTCTAGCTGAAAATGGATCTCTGGTCATGTATGGTGACCGTCAAATACACATTAATCCTCTCGACAGACAATTGGCAAATGATCTTATTTTAAAAGGCAGGAAGGTAAAAGATGCATGGCCAATTCTGTGTGGTCGAAATTCAGCTTATGTAGAAGATACTTACCAACCACTACTCGATGAAGCTCAAAAATATTATAAGAGATTGAAGATAGTAGATGATCTGACTAAAGTTGACGACATTGTCCTCAAATATACTCTATGCGACTTTGGCGGAGCAGAGCAAAATAGCTTTACTTATTTTAAAGATGTGGATCATATATGCAGAGTAGCCATTGCAGGGAAGTTATATCTTGATATGACTAATTTAACTGCTAGTAAAGGAACTGCTCTTAAAGAAATAATGAAACACAGTAATGTTAAACCTGAAGAAGTAATGGCGTTTGGTGATTATATGAACGACATAGAGATGATGGAGATAGCAGGTCACAGTTTCGCTATGAAGAACTCACATCCCGATTTATTTGAGACGGCAGATACAATAACCGAACATGATAATAATAACGATGGGGTGATTGTTGCAATTAAAGAATATTTCAAGTTAGCTTAAATGCTTTATTGCAATGAAGTGAAAGCGAGGTATGCCATAAACCCTGCTCCAATTTCCAAGCTTCTTTCATCAACATCAAACTGTGAAGTATGCAGATTATGGGTGATTCCTTTTTCCTGATTGCCAACGCCTAATCTGTAGAAGCATGAGGGTATTAGTTGAGAATAATAGGCAAAATCTTCAGCCGTCATACGCATATCAAGGTCTACTACATTCTCTTCACCCAAATATTCAATAGCAGCTTTCTTAGTATCTGCAGTCACTTTATCGTCATTCACCAGATAAGGGTATCCTTTGTCAATAAATACTTCACAACTTCCACCCATCCCTTCTGCTATTGCCTGTGCCATTTTAGTAATCTTAATATGAGCATCAGCTCTCCATTCTTCATTAAAGGTGCGTAATGTTCCTGCTAGCTTTACCTCATTAGGAATAATGTTGGTACGTCCTTCCGCAATGAAACGACCGAACGAAAGAACAGCGGGCAGGGTAGGAGGGGCATTTCTACTAACAATCTGCTGTAAGGATACAAGGATATTTGCAGCAATCAATACCGGATCTATGTTCATATCGGGAGTAGCAGCATGACCTCCTCTTCCCTTTACTGTTAAATACACTTCATCAGTTGATGCCATATATTTTCCGGGCTTCAATCCTATTTTGCCTGTTTCGAGTTCGGGTAATACATGCTGTCCAAACATCATTACTGGAGCAGGATTAGTTAACACACCTTCAGCTATCATCATAGAAGCACCACCAGGGAATGTTTCTTCTGATGGCTGGAATATTATTTTAACAGTCCCTTCAAACTCAGTCCTAAGTTGCTGTAATATCTTCGCAGCACCCAAAACACAAGTCATATGAACATCATGGCCACAAGCATGCATTACTCCCTGAACAGCTGACTTATAATCATGCTTATTCTCTTCCTGTATTGGGAGTGCATCCATATCAGCACGTAATGCAATGACTTTTTTCCCGGGATTTTTTCCTTCAATTATTGCTACTATTCCATGTTCTGCAATTCCCTGTGTGTAATAAATTCCTGCTTCATCAAGTTTTGATGCGATAAAGACAGAAGTGTTCTTCTCTTTCATCGAAAGCTCAGGATTCATATGCAGATGCCTTCTAATAGCAATCAGTTCAGAAGATAAAGATTCAGATAGCTTCTTAATTTTATCCGTATTTTTCATCTAACGTTTTTTAAAGAATTAAATCACATTTAAACCGGCAAAGACTTTGCTTTTATGAATGAGTGAAATATTCTATTCAAAAGATTGAAGATCATGCAGCCGCCTATATACTCCGGCTTTCTCTAATAATCTACTGTGTGTACCACGCTCTACTATTTTACCACGCTGTAAAACAATGATCTCATCGGCAAACTGCACAGTTGATAAACGGTGTGCAATTACAATCGAAGTTCTGTTCTTCATAAGATTCAACAAAGCTTCCTGAACCAATCGTTCAGATTCAGTATCAAGTGCTGAGGTTGCCTCATCAAGTATAAGTACAGGTGGATTTTTTAAAACAGCTCTTGCAATACTTAACCTCTGTCGCTGACCACCCGACATTTTTATTCCCCTGTCGCCAACATTTGTCTCATACCCATCGGGCATTTGCATAATGAATTCATGTGCATTTGCAACTTTAGCAGCAGCAATCACCTCTTCAAGACTAACATCGGTCATCCCAAAAGCGATATTGTCGAATACCGTTCCATTGAAGAGAATAGTTTCTTGAGACACAATACCCATAAGTGCCCTAAGGTCGGTAATAACCAAATTACGGATTGGAATATTGTCAATTAGTATTTCGCCACCGGTAACATCATAAAAACGTGGTAAGAGGTCAACCATAGTAGATTTGCCACTTCCCGAAGCGCCAACTAATGCAATTGTTTTTCCTTTTGGTACAATCAGGTTAATACCCTTAAGTACTTCATCCTGCTGATACTTGAATGACACATTACGATATTCAATCTGCTCATTAAAGTTCTTAATACTGATTGCATTTTCACTTTGCGTGATTATTTCCTCAGCTTTAAGAATCTGTTCAATGCGTTCAACGGAGGCAGCTCCCTTTTGTATATTATATGTGGCAGTACTTATAGCTTTTATTGGATTAATAAGTTGGGAGAAGATAGCAATGTATGAAATGAAAATTGCTGCGTCCATTGTAGAATTAGGTGAAAGAATTAAGCGACCGCCATAATAAATAACAAAAACAGAAACCGCAATACCAAGGAACTCACTTAATGGGGAGGCAAGATCTCTTTTACGGTAAATCTTCACCATCAACCTGTTGTACTTAAAGTTAGTTTGCCTGAAAGTATTATCGGCCCAATCAATAGCATTAAATGCCTTAATAATTCTTAAACCTCCGAGTGTTTCTTCAATAATTGAAAGCAGTTCACCCATCTTTGATTGTCCCTTTATAGATGTTCTTTTTAGGCTTCTTCCAATGCGTCCAATAAGTAATCCGCTTAATGGTAGGAGAATCAAAACCATGAGTGTTAACTCATAGTTCATTATAAAAAGAGTAACCAGATATGAGATGATGGTAATTGGATCGCGAAACATCATTTCAAGCGAACTTAGGATAGACCACTCTACTTCCTGAACGTCGTTGGTCATCCTGCTCATGATATCACCTTTCTTTTGCTCACTATAATATGAAAGAGGAAGAATGAGAACTCTTTTATAGAGTGCATTTCTCACATCGCGCACAACTCCATTACGCACTTCAGCTATATAGTACATTGCCAGGTATCTGAACAGGTTTTTGAGGAAGAATACCGTTACAATGATAACACAGATATAACCAAGTGTTTGAAGTTCTCCATACCGGTCAATCAACTGTGATATGAGGTAGTAGAAATTGAGTTTCAGTGATTCAAAGTTCAACGCAAGCGGAGGAGCTACTGTAACTATTGCTTCAAGCTTAAAGAGTATGTTCAGCACCGGAATAATAGCTGCAAATGATACTAATGAGAACAAAACTCCCAGGATATTAAAGAGCACATTTAATGAAGCAAAGCCCCAATAAGGTAATGCATATTTAAGGATCTTGCCGAGGTTTCTCATGTTGATATATTTAGCACAGCTATTTTTGTACAAAGCAGCAAAGATAAGCTGAATACGCTGAAGTTGAAAAGAAATATTTGAACGAGAACGTTGTACTATAATTAAGCCACTTAATTCCGTATTTTTGCGTAATGGAATCAAAACGTCAACAGAAGATATCACGACTGATACAAAAAGACCTGGGAGAAATACTCAGGATATTTGCAAGCTCTCATTTAGGTGGTTACCTCATCACTGTTACAAAGGTTGGTATATCGCCCGATATGTCAGTTGCTAAAGTTTATCTCAGTCTTTTTGGACCGGCAGATAAAGGAACTGTCTTTAAAACAATTAATCAGCATAAAAAGGATTTCAGGCATCAACTTGGCCTCTTGGAAAAGAACCAATTGAGAGTTATTCCTGATCTCGATTTCTTTATTGATGACTCGCTTGATTACATTGAAAATATTGATAAACTGTTGAAATCATAAACAGGTTAGTCTGCTCAATTTAATTTATCATTTTGAACCTGCCCTTTCACATAGCATGGCGTTATCTGAAATCGAAGAAGTCACATAATGTGATTAACATCATTTCGGGGATATCGGTTGCCGGTGTTACCATTGGTACTATGGCACTCGTTGTCGTGCTTTCTGTATTTAACGGATTTGAAGAACTGGTTGTGTCTCTTTTCAATTCATTTGATCCTCCAATTAAAGTTACCCCACTAACCGGTAAAACATTCAAATCAACAGCTTTCCCATGGGGGAAACTAAACGAAATTAAAGGTATCAGGGCAACAACCGGAGTTATTGAAGAGAAAGCGCTTCTTAAGTATGGTTCAAATCAATTTCTTGCTACAATTAAAGGTGTAGATGATAATTATACAACATGGACCGGCCTCGACAGTATGATAACCGATGGTAGTCTCATGTTAAAATATAAGGACCAACCATTAGCTATTCCGGGTCAGGGAATTGCCTATTATCTGGGTATTAATCTCAATAATTTTAATGAATTAATAGAGGTATATGCTCCCAAGCGAACTGCTTCTAATTATGCAAATCCCGAAAATGCATTTCAACGGATGTTTATCCGCCCTGCAGGAGTGTTTTCTGTTCAACAGGATTTTGATACTAAGTACATGATTGTTCCATTGTCATTTACCAGGGAACTTTTTGAGTACACTGATGAACTTACTTCAGTAGAAATAGCTGTTAAGGAAGATGCTGATGTCAATACGGTCCAGGATGCAGTAAAACAAGCACTTGGTAAATCATACATTGTTAAGAATCGCTTCGAGCAACAAGATGTGCTTTACAGTGTAATGCGTTCTGAGAAATTTGCAATCTTCATGATCCTTTCTTTCATTTTATTAATTGCTACTTTCAATGTAATCGGTTCATTATCTATGTTGATTCTTGATAAAAGAAAGGACATAAATATCTTATACTCACTGGGTGCAAGAAATGCACTTGTAAAGAAGATTTTTCTTACCGAAGGTTTACTTGTAACTCTTAGTGGAGCAATAGCAGGTATTTTTCTTGGCGCTCTAATCTGCATAATACAACAAACTACAGGAATTGTGAAGATCAATGCCGAAGGAGGTTCCTTTCTCATTTCAGCTTATCCTGTTAAAATGTATCTGATGGATTTTGTGAAAGTATTCCTTGTAGTAGGGTTCATTGGTTTTATTGCAACAATTTTACCAGTTTCAGGGATTCGTAAAATCAGAAGTC
>JBLMZZ010000067.1:0-20674 GCA_050259095.1 Omnitrophica WOR_2 bacterium
GTTACATTGCATACGTTGGTTTTTGTTTGTGTGCCAGCTTTGGCAAAACAGGTAAAATCTTTTGATTCAGTAATTAGTGCTGCTGCCTCATTCATTAGGTCTAAATTGAGTGCAACAGTCAAGCGATAGGATAATCCTTCAGAGAAAGGATCATGATTTCTGCATATATAATATCTATAGGTTCTTGAAAGTGCAGAAAATCGTGCATGCGCATCTGGAAGGACTCTATATGCATCAAAAATTCCAATTGAAGCAGGTAAAAGGTGGTTTAACCTGTATATTAGCCGTGTGAGTTCAGCATCTGATAACAATACATCCAAATCAAAATGTGCAGTATATTTTCGGGCATGAACTCCTGTGTCGGTGCGCCCCGCCCCTGTAATTGGAATTGTTTTCTTATTTAAGATATAAAATAAGGCCTTTTCAATTTCTTGTTGAACAGAATGAGCATTTTTTTGAGCCTGCCATCCGTGAAACTGACTTCCATTATAGGCCAATGTAAGAAAATACCGATAATTCTCCATTGCACAAAGTTAATTAATCTGTGAATAAGAAATTACAAGGTATTATTTAAGATCTGAAGTCTAAAAATGGTGACTAATTCCTGTACATTATAACCTGGAGTATATACTCAATTATCTACTTACCAGATTGAAATCTATATAAACTATTTACTATAATCGTCATTAAGGCAGTGATAAACAATACGTAGTCTGATATATAGATTTAACGATACAAGAACTTCCGTATAAAAACGATATTTTAGAATCATTATAAATTAGATGTTTAGCATGAAAAAAAGAGCTCCATTGTTAATCAATTAACAAAAGAATTTATAAATTTGACTTGTGATCGGTAAAGATCATAAGTCACACTCAATAAACTAGAAACATTCATTTTTATCAACAAATGGAGGAAATTAAATGACAACGGAATTGTTAGTAAAAGAGCTTGTCGAGAAAAACGGCAAGTGTCGCAACAGTCTGATGCCCATTCTTCAGGGAATTGTGCAGCAAGAGCATTATTTATCTGAGGAAGCAATATTATCTGTTGCAAAAGAACTTGATCTTTCAGCAGCAGACGTATTTGGTACAGCATCATTTTACACTTTTCTTGATACTGTTCCAAGAGGAAAGAACATTGTCAGGGTTTGTAAAACAATAACCTGCCACATGAAAGGCAAGGAGGAGATAATCAATGCTATCAGTAATCATCTGAAGATTAAGATAGGGGAAACAACACACGATAAAAAGTTCACACTTCTTACCGCTAATTGTCTGGGGTGGTGTCATAAAGGACCTGTTATGTTGATAAACGATGAGGTTTATCCTGAACTAACACCTGCTAAGGCAATTGAGATTCTTGAATCCTATATTAAAGAGCATTAGCATCACCTTAAAAATCAGTATCAAATGGAAAATAATTTAAAGAAAGTCGATATAATATTCGAAGATGATAAATCAATTTCACCTATTGGAATATTAGAAAAAACTATAAAACGATCAGCCGATGAGATCATCCTTGATCTTATCGATAGTGGCCTCAAAGGAAGAGGTGGTGCTGGATTTCCTACCGGCCTAAAATGGAAATTTACCCGTAATGAAGACAGTGATGTTAAATATGTCATCTGTAATGCTGATGAAGGTGAACCTGGAACTTTCAAAGACAGGGAGATCATTGACAGGGTCCCTGAAAAGATTTTCACCGGAATGGCAATTTGCGGTTATGTTATTGGTGCAAAGGAAGGTTATATCTATCTGCGTGGTGAATATAATTTTTTACTTAAAGGTTTACAAGCAAAGCTTGACAAATTTAATTCAGAGCTAAAACAGAAACATATTGACTTCACCATCTATTTAAAGAGTGGAAGTGGAGCTTATGTTTGTGGTGAAGAAAGTGCATTATTTGAATCGATGGAAGGAAAGCGTGGTGAGCCAAGAAACAAGCCCCCCTACCCTACTGTAGCTGGTTATAATAACAAACCAACAGTTATAAATAATGTTGAAACTCTGGTATATACAACAATGATTTGTCACATGGGTCCCGAAAGGTTCAAATCTTTTGGCACAAGTGACTCAAGAGGATCAAAAGTATTCAGTGTTTCAGGAGATACCCCAATTGCCGGTATTTATGAGCTTGAGTTAGGTATGCCTCTTAACAAATTCGTTGAAGAATTTGGAGATGGTGATACAAAAGCTGTACAAGTTGGAGGTGCATCAGGACACTGTGTTCCGCGCAAAAAATTCAATGATACAATTATTGGTTTTGAAGGTATCCCAACCGGTGGTTCTATGATGATTTTCAACAGCTCACGTTCAATGTATAATGTATTACACGACTATCTGGAATTCTTTACAGAAGAATCGTGTGGACAATGTACTCCCTGCCGTGTTGGCTGCCAGCAGTTACTAAAAGGAATAGAAGCTGTTAAACGAGGAGAGCGAACTCCCTCCTATCTCGATGATTTGAAAAAACTTACAACAACAATGAAAATTGCTGCTAAATGTGGTCTGGGACAGTCTGTCGGGAATCCATTTAATTCAATTGTGGATAACTTTAGAGAAGAGATTATTTATTAAGCACCTCAAAAAACAGATAACATGAATAAGTATTTAGTTAACCTAAAGATTAATAACATGCCCATTGCTGTTGAAGAGGGCACCACTATACTTGAAGCAGCTAAAAAGTTAAATCTTCGAATTCCAACACTTTGCAACCATCCTGATCTTTCTGTAGCAGGAAATTGCAGAGTATGCGTGGTTGAAGTAAAAGGAGCAAGATTGCTTTCAGCTTCTTGCGCAACACCTGTTTCTGAAGGGATGGAAGTCTTTACAAACAGCGAAAAAGTACGTATTGCACGTAAGCAAATTGTTGAGTTATTACTTTCTGAACATAATGCTGACTGTACAAAATGCTTTAAAAACGGTCATTGTGAGTTGCAGGATCTGGCAAGTGAGTATAGGATTGGAGATCATGTATTTCTTGATCTCGTTAAACCAGCTTCAAAAATCCAGGATATATCCTCCCCGTCTATAGTAAAGGACGACAGTAAATGTATCCGCTGCCAAAGATGTGTTAGAACATGTCATGAGTTACAGGGAATCAGCGCATTGGCGGTTATAAATAAAGGTGACCATCAAAGAATTTCAACTTTCCTTAATAAACCGTTGAATGATGTTGTATGCTCTGCTTGTGGGCAATGTATAAACCGCTGTCCAACAGGTGCATTAACTGAACATAACTACATTGAGGAAGTTTGGAAAGCACTCTATGATCCAACTAAGTTTGTTGTTGTTCAAACAGCTCCTGCAACGAGAATTGCTCTTGGAGAAGATTTGGGACTACCTCCGGGACAAAGAGTTACAGGTCACATGGTGTCAGCACTTAAAAAGCTTGGTTTTAATAAAGTTCTTGATACTGACTTTACCGCCGATCTTACTATCATGGAGGAAGGTACAGAATTATTAACCCGCTTAAAAAGAGCCTTGGTTGATAAAGATGAAACAGCAGTTCTTCCAATGATGACTTCATGTTCACCAGGTTGGATCAAATTCCAGGAGCACATGTTCCCTGAATTACTTGATAACCTTTCAACTTGTAAGTCACCACAACAAATGTTTGGCGCTCTGGCAAAGACATACTATGCTGACAAAATCAACATTAAAGCACAGGATATGGTTGTAGTATCTATTATGCCATGTGTTGCCAAGAAATTTGAATGTGAAAGAAGTGAAATGCGCGACAGTGGTTATCAGGATGTTGATTATGTTTTGACAACGAGAGAACTTGCCATGATGATAAAACAGGCAGGTATTGATTTTGCTAAAATAGAAGATGAGTCTTACGATAGTATTCTTGGTGAATCAACCGGAGCTGCAGTTATTTTTGGAGCAACTGGTGGTGTTATGGAAGCAGCATTACGTACGGCTTATGAAATTGTAACCGGCCGCGAAGTACCGTTTACAAATCTCAACATTCAACCTGTACGTGGTATGGAAGGAATCAAGGAAGCATCAATTAAAATAAAGAATGTAAAACCTGAATGGGCTTTCCTTGAAGGAGTTGACCTCAATCTTGCTGTAGCACATGGATTGGCAAATGCACGCACACTTATGGAAAAGGTAAAAAGCGGTGAAGCTAACTATCATTTTATAGAAGTGATGGGATGCCCCGGTGGATGTCTTGGTGGTGGTGGCCAACCTATACCAACTTCACCAGAGATCAGGAAAAAAAGAGCTGAAGCCATTTATAGTGAGGATTCGGAGATGCCATTGCGTAAATCTCATGAAAACCCTGAAGTAGTGGAAATTTACTCTCAATTCCTCACTGAACCTTTAAGCCATAAATCTCACGATCTATTGCACACACATTACAGAGCAAGAAAGAGATATTAATAAAAAAAATATCTTGTAAAGTAATATAAGCTTCATTGAAACTTAAGAGGTTGGCCCAAAAGGTCAGCCTCTTATTTTTGTCGGTCTTTTATTCCAAACTTAATTAAACTTAGAGCCACCAATTATAATTGGTTTATGGTTACTCTACGGTTACTCTATAGTTAACCTACAGTTACACTATAATTTCTCTATCATCAAGATAGAGTATCTGTAGGGTATTCGTATTTTAACTATATAGTATGTATTAATTCAACACTTAGTCTACTTGAACTAAATGCTTATTAAATACTTCGGCTATTTGAAATAATAGACTGCCATTTCCTCACTTAATGACACAAAAGTTAGCTATACAAGAAGAGCTAGTTCAGATAGTAAAAATGGGATCCCTATTGAAGCAGAATTGAAACAATTTATGATTAATTTTAAGCAACAAATGTAGTTTTCTATATTTATTATACGTTGATTATTAGACTATTGGTTAACTTCATTGTTATTATTGTAACATTGTTATTTATTTCACAATTTATTTGGTAAGAAAAAAAATTGTATCTACCTTTGCAGTACCATTTGAACTGATCCTGCACTTAAATGTGCTTAAACTTAAAAGAATGAAAATAAGGGAAGTTGTTGATTTACTTAATGCTAAAGTGGTATCAGGACACCATCATTTAGATGCAGAAGTTGAATTTACTTTTGCTTCTGATCTAATGAGTGATGTTTTGACAGTTGAAAAGGATAATATGCTATTGCTTACTGGTTTGGCTAATTTGCAAACCATACGAACAGCTGAAATGTCCGAGATCACCAATATCATTTTTGTTCGAAGGAAAAAAGCAACACCTGATATGCTCCAATTAGCCGAGGAAAATGATATGATACTAGTTGAGTGTGACTACTCTATGTTCAAAGCATCCGGCTTATTATTCTCAGCAGGTTTAAAACCTGTATATTAAAAATAAATTGAAGATGGAATTTGAGTTCAGTGTTGAAGGCGGAAACTTTTTAAAGGCAGGCTCTGCATCGAGCCAGCTTAAGAAGATTTTGAAGCAACTGAACGTAGATCCTAAAATTATTAAACGTATCGTGGTAGCTCTTTATGAGGCCGAAGTAAACATTGTAGCTCATGCCTATTCAGGTAAAGTATTCATTCAGATAAATACTGACCGGATAAGCATGAAGCTGCTTGACAAGGGACCTGGAATCGCTGATATTGAACTTGCAATGCAAAAAGGGTATTCTACAGCATCAAGTGAAGTCAGAGAGATGGGGTTTGGTGCCGGGATGGGTCTTCCAAACATGAAGAATAACTGCGATGAATTAAACATTACATCAGAAGTTGGTAAGGGTACTTTAGTAGAAATGTCAGTCTTTCTGAACTAAAAATCATGGCAAACGGGAATTTTCATCATGCTTTAAAAATACGTGAGGACCTTTGTGAAGGTTGCTCTCACTGCATGAACGTGTGCCCTACTGAAGCCTTGAGAGTAAAGAATGGGAAAGCAATACTTCATGGTGAAAAGTGTATTGATTGTGGTAAATGTTTCAGAGAATGTCCTTCAAGTGCCATAATCATCGATCATGATGATTTTAATTACATTTTTGATTACAAGTATCGTATTGCTCTGATACCTACAGTTTTCTTAGCTCAGTTTCCTGAAGAAATTTCATCGAGACAGATTAGAAGTGCGCTACTTGAACTTGGTTTCACACATGTGTATGAAGTAGAAAATGGAGTAGAAATACTTTCTGAAGAAATTCAGAAATACTCTGATGAACATCCTCAGATAAAACCTCTTATATCTTCTTTCTGTCCTGCTATTGTAAGATTAATACAGGTGAAGTTTCCATCACTTGTAGATAACATCATGCAACTAAAACCTCCCTTAGATATTTCGGCACACTTTTTAAAAAAAGAACTTACCGACAGAGGGATTGCTGACGAGGAAATTGGAATTTTCTATGTAACACCTTGCGCTGCAAAGATAGCAGCCATAAAAGAGCCGGTTGGTGAAATTTCGTCTGCTATCAGAGGTGCTATCAATATGGATTTCCTTTTCAACAAAGTGTGTCATCAGGTTTCAAAGAAAGGCACCCAATCGTGTGCCTGGCCTCTTCCGGGAAATCTCCCTAAGAAATCATCTAATTGGTCACTTACCAATGGTGAAGCAAAAAATATTAAAGGAAGATGCCTCGCTATTGATGAAATTCACAATGTAATTGATTTTCTTGAAAAGATAGAGAATGAGGAAATAACTGATATTGACTTCCTTGAACTCAGAGCTTGTGATGAAAGTTGTGCCGGTGGTGTATTGACTCACTGCAACAGATTTCTCACAGTAGAAAGGCTAAGAAATCATAAAGAGAAAAAAGATACCGTAGAATTACAGAAACATCCTGATGCCTTTAGACCTATCATTGAACAAAAGGAGCATCTTCTTCAAAACATTGGAATTGACCCAATTACTCCCCGGTCAATCCTGAAACTTGATGAGGATATGGCCGAAGCAATGAAGAAAATGGATAAAGTAAATCAGGTTTTAAAAGTGCTCCCAATGATTGATTGCAGCGTTTGTGGAGCTCCTACTTGTCAGGCACTAGCTCAGGATATTGTAACAGGTGATGCCGAATTGAAACAATGCATTTTCATTCAAAGAACACTTGAAGAAAAAGGTGAACTAACATCGAATGAAAGTAATAAAATATTAAAGAGCATTTGGGGATTTGAGAAAACAAACAAATACAGGAATATAAAGTCATGAAAGTAAAAGAACTTGTTGATCAACTTGGGCTTAAAGTTGCTGGCGGCCATTCGGGACTAGAGAATGAAATTACCGGGGGATATACTTCCGACTTGTTAAGTGACGTAATTGGCAATGCTGAACAAGGAAATATTTGGATCACATTGCAGACTCATAAGAATGTAATGGCCGTTGCATCACTTAAAGACTTATCTGCAGTGCTTTTAGTTAACAATCAAGAGCCTGAAGCTGATATGATTGCTCAAAGTAACGAAGAAAATATTCCAGTTCTGATATGCGAAGAACCAGCTTTTTCTATCAATGGCAAAGTTTACAACTTCATAAATATCTTTTGCTAGTTTGAATAACATTTTAATGCTTAAACTATAAAAAATAGGAACCTGTAATATCAATGAAACGATTTAAAGCTGATTTGCACATTCATACTATCTTGTCACCATGCGCAAGCCTGGAGATGAGTCCTAAGAATATTGTGCGTAAAGCTATTGAAAGTGAACTTGATATTATTGGAATTACCGATCATAATTCAACCCGTCAGTGTGAAATTGTGATGAAAGAAGCTGCAAAGGAAGGTCTTAGCGTTTATCCTGGAGTTGAAATGACTACCAGAGAAGAAATCCACTGCCTAGCTTATTTCATGTCATTGGAGAATCTTAAGGAATTCCAAATCTACCTTGACAAATATTTACCTTTTATTAAAAATGATGCTCAATTATTTGGTGATCAGATTGTAGTAGATGAAAATGAGAATATTGTCTTTGAAGAAGAAAAGCTTCTCATCTCTGCTCTTCAGATTGGAATAGATAAACTTGAAAAAATAGTACACGATTTAAATGGAATCTTTATTCCTGCACATGTAAATAAGCCTAAGGACAGTTTAATTAGTCAGCTTGGCTTTATACCGACTGATCTTAAGGTAGATGCTTTCGAAATCACAAAGCATATTAAGTGTAATGATTTCAGAACAAAAAATAAGATTGCAGATCAAATAGCTGTAATAAAAAATTCGGATTCGCATATGCTTGAGTCAATTGGTAAAAATGTTTCATTTTACGAAATGCAAACCAGTGATTTTAGCGAATTCTGTCTTGCTCTTAATAACTTATCGGGAAGAAAGGTGGTGACAGAATGAGAGATTTAGCAATGCATATCATGGATATTGCACAGAATTCATTGGTTGCAAAAGCAACAACTATTACAATTGGGATTACTGAAAATATTGAAGAAGATACATATAGAATTATTATAGAGGACAATGGCATTGGAATGACCCAGGACTATGTAGCTACAATTACTGATCCTTACACAACAACTCGTACAACTCGTAAAGTAGGCTTGGGCATACCACTGCTAAAACAAAATGCTGAAAGAACAGGTGGAAATTTAGAAATAGAGAGTTCATTAGGAGTTGGTACTACCGTAAAGGCTACTTTCTCACTCTTTCATCCTGACCGGCCTCCTGTTGGTGATATTGCAGGAACTGTTGTACTTTTATGCGGTGCTAATCCTCAGGTTACATTTAAGTTCGATTATATCACCAGTAATGGTGAATTTAATTTCAATACAGATGAAGTAAATGATACGCTTGAAGGTATTTCAATAAGTGACCCTTCAGTTATCAGGTTTTTAAAAGAAATGATCAATGAGAACCTTGAATTAATAGGTAGCTCAAAATAATATTAAACATTACAAACTCAGTTAATCAAATCATCATGACACAAGTTAAATCACTGGCTGACCTCCGCAGGATAAAAGAAAACCTGCAGAGTAAAATGGATTTAAGGGAGAAAAGTAATAATCCTGAGAATCTTGTACAGATCAGAGTTGCAATGGCAACATGCGGTATCGCTTCAGGCGCGAAACAAGTGATGGAATTCTTCATTGAAGAACTGGATAAAAGGAATATCCAGGCAATAGTAACCCAAACAGGTTGTATGGGATATTGCTTCGCAGAACCAACAGTTGAAATCACATTGCCAGGTCAGGCACCTGTCGTTTACGGTTATGTTGACAAAACAAAGGCTGACAATATAATTGAAAAGTATATAAAGAATGGTGAATTCGTTGAAGGAATCATTCCGGTTAATTATGAAACTATTCAAAGCTAAGAGGAGGATCAGAGATGTCGAAATTCAGAATGCATTTACTTGTATGCGGAGGCACAGGATGTCACGCATCAGAAAGTGACCTGCTCTTAAGCAATCTTAAGACAATTATAGCAGACAAAGGGCTTGATAATGAAGTTCAGGTTATAGCTACCGGTTGCTTTGGTTTTTGTGAAAAAGGACCTATTGTTAAAGTTATGCCTGATAATACTTTCTATACTCAGGTTACTCCTGCCGATGCCAGAGAGATTATTGAAGAACATGTTATTAAAGGACGTATGGTAAACAGATTGCTATATGTGAACCCTGAAAATAAAGAACATGTTCCCGATTCAAAGCATATGGGTTTCTATAAAAAGCAAATTAGAATTGCTTTAAGAAACTGCGGATTCATTGATCCTGAAAACATTGATGAATATATTTCGCGTGATGGTTATGAAGCACTCGCAAAATGTTTGACTGAAATGACTCCACAGCAGGTAATAGAGCTTATGAAGAAATCAGGTCTTCGCGGACGTGGTGGAGGAGGGTTCCCTACAGGTTTAAAGTGGGAAATAACCAGTAAATCAGTAAGTGATGTAAAGTATGTGGTTTGTAATGCCGACGAAGGTGACCCAGGTGCATTTATGGACAGATCAATCCTTGAAGGTGATCCCCATTCTGTAATTGAAGCAATGGCAATTTGTGGTTATTGTATTGGTGCTCAAAATGGTCTGGTTTATATTAGAGCTGAATATCCTCTGGCAATTGAGCGTTTAAAAATTGCTATAAATCAGGCTCGCGAGTATGGTTTACTTGGAAATGGAGTATTAGGTACTGATTTCAATTTCGATATAGAGCTTCGTTACGGTGCAGGCGCATTTGTTTGTGGTGAAGAAACAGCTTTAATCCATTCAATGGAAGGTAAACGTGGAGAGCCAACAATGAAGCCACCATTCCCCTCAGTATCAGGCTATTTTGAAAAACCAACTAACGTTAACAACGTAGAAACTTTTGCAAATGTTCCCGTTATTATCAATAAAGGTGCTGAGTGGTTTGCCAGTATAGGAACTGAAAAATCAAAAGGAACTAAAGTTTTTGCACTTGCTGGAAAGATAAATAATGTTGGTCTTATTGAAGTTCCAATGGGAACCACACTTCGTGAAGTTATCTTTGAAATAGGTGGTGGCATTAAGGACGGAAAACAATTTAAGGCAGTGCAAACTGGTGGTCCTTCAGGTGGTTGTTTAACTGCAAAGCATCTTGACACTCCTATTGACTATGATAATCTTATTGCCAATGGATCTATGATGGGGTCTGGTGGTATGATTGTAATGGATGAAGATGATTGTATGGTTTCAATGGCTAAATTCTATCTTGAATTTACTGTTGAAGAATCATGTGGTAAATGTTCTCCATGTAGAATAGGTAACAAACGATTACATGAGATCCTTGATAAACTAACCAAGGGTAATGGAACATCAGAAGATATAGATCGACTGAAAAATCTGAGCAATGTAATTAAAGATACAGCACTTTGTGGATTAGGACAGACATCTCCAAATCCAGTACTTTCAACTATCGATAATTTCATGGAAGAGTATGTTGAACATATCACTGAAAAGAAATGTCGTGCAGGTCAGTGTAAGGCGCTAATGCAATATTTGATTATAGCTGAAAACTGCTGTGGTTGTACAGCATGTGCACGCAATTGCCCTGTTAATGCAATAAGTGGTGAAAGGAAGGGTGTTCATACCATCAACCAGGAAGTCTGCATCAAATGTGGCGCTTGTCTTGAAAAATGCAAATTCAACGCTGTGGTAATTAAATAATTCGGACAATCATGGAAAATATTAAAATAAACATTGACAATAAAATCATTGAGGTTGAAAAAGGAACTACAATCCTTAGTGCTGCAAAGCAAGCTGGAATAACTATTCCTACATTGTGCCATTTGCATCTTCATGACCTTAATATCGAAAACAAACCAGCTGGTTGCCGCATATGCGTTGTTGAAGTAAAAGGAAGAAAAAATCTTGCTCCGGCGTGTGTAACAGAATGCATGGAAGGAATGACCATCAATACTAATAACATTAGAGTTCTTAATGCACGTAAGACAGTGTTGGAACTGATACTTTCAGACCATCCTACAGATTGTCTTATTTGCTCTAAGAATGGCAATTGTGAATTGCAGTCGATGGCACAGGAATTTGGTGTAAGAGAATTACATTATGAAGGTGAGAAATCAACATATCGTGAAGATACATCACCTGCGATTATCCGCGATGTTGATAAATGTATTATGTGTCGCAGATGTGAAATGATGTGCAACGATGTGCAGACTGTTGGAGTTCTTTCAGCCGTGAACAGAGGTTTTATGTCAGTTGTAGCACCTGCTTTTGAAATGAACCTTGATCACAGTGTTTGCACTTATTGTGGACAGTGTGTTGCTGTTTGCCCAACTGGTGCATTGACAGAAGTTGACCACACAAATAAGATTATCAGAGCACTTGCTGATCCTTCAAAGACCGTTGTAGTACAGACTGCTCCAGCTGTAAGAGCTGCTTTAGGAGAAGAATTCGGACTTGAGGCTGGTACTTTAGTTACAGGTAAATTAGCTGCTGCCCTCCGCAGACTTGGATTCTCTTATGTGTTTGACACAGATTTTGCTGCTGACCTGACAATTATGGAAGAAGGCACTGAATTACTTGACCGTCTTAACCGTCATTTAAAAGGAGATACTAACGTTGCTTTACCAATTCTTACTTCATGCTGTCCGGGATGGGTTAATTTCTTTGAACATCAGTTCCCTGAAATGCGTAACATTCCTTCAACTGCAAGAAGTCCACAACAGATGTTTGGTGCAATAGCAAAGACATACCTGGCAGATAAAATTGGTGTTAAACGTGAAAACATGATAGTTGTTTCCGTAATGCCTTGTCTAGCTAAAAAATATGAATGTCAGAGAGATGAATTTAAAACACACGGAAATCCTGATGTTGATTATTCAATTTCTACACGTGAACTAGCTCATCTTATTAAACAGTTAAACATTAATTTTAATGAACTTCCTGACGAAGATTTCGACCATCCTTTAGGGGAATCAACAGGAGCTGCTGTTATCTTTGGAACTACCGGAGGTGTAATTGAAGCGGCTGTTAGAACAGCTTATGAAGTTCAGACTGGTAAAAAGTTATCCAAAATCGACTTTGAAGAACTTCGTGGTATGGAATTTATTCGCGAAGCTACTATTGATTTTGATGGACTGCCCATTCGCATTGGAATAGCACATGGTTTAGGTAATGCACGTAAATTACTTGAAGACATAAAAGCAGGGAAATCTACTTATCATGCAATTGAAATTATGGCATGTCCAGGTGGTTGCATTGGTGGTGGAGGACAGCCTTTCCATCATGGTGATTCATCAATCCTAAAAGCAAGGCAAAAAGCTTTGTACTCGGAAGATGCAAGTAAAACTATCCGTAAATCTCATGAGAACCCATATATTATTGAGTTATATAAAGAGTTCCTTGGAAAACCATGCGGAGAACTTTCACATCACTTGCTTCATACGCATTACTTTGATAAGAGTGTTGAAGTAAGTATTGTAGAATAAGTTTTATATTTGAAACAATAAAAGAAAAAAGATCATGGCAACTATAAAGTTATCCACAGACAAAATTGATGAACTCAAGGCTGTTTGTAAATCATTTAATAATGAAAAGGGTGAATTGATCAACGTACTGCACAAAGCTCAGGGTATTTTTGGATACTTACCCGCTGAAGTGCAAGAGATTGTAGCTAAAGAACTCAACGTTTCTGTAGCTCATGTATATGGCGTTGTTTCTTTCTATTCCTTCTTTACTATGCTTCCTAAAGGTGAACACCCTGTATCTATTTGTCTTGGTACAGCTTGTTATGTTAGAGGAGCAGAGAAAATTATCGAAGAGTTCAAACGTATATTGAATATAAATGTAGGTGAAACAACTACTGATGGCAAATTCTCACTTGCCTGTCTTCGCTGTGTAGGAGCTTGCGGATTGGCACCTGTTGTACTTGTTGGTGATAAAGTATATGGTCGCCTGTCACCTGACAGTGTGAAGGACATAGTAGCAGAGTATTCAAAGTAAATTTTGTCTGAACTAATAGTGTGATGTTAAAAGAGGCTGTCATCCGACAGCCTCTTTTTAATTTAATTCTATAAATAATACTAATAGTAACAAATTATTTTTTAAGAACCTGAGTCACTAATTCCGCTGCCTCCTGCAATAGAACTGCAGAATAAACCTTTAACCCTGAATTACTAATAAGTTCTTTTGCCTCAACTGCATTTGTTCCCTGCAGTCTTACAATAATTGGTATATGAATATTACCAATGTTCTTATACGCATCTACAATTCCCTGGGCAACCCTGTCACAACGTACAATACCACCAAAGATATTCACCAAAATAACTTTTACATTTGGATCTTTCAAAATTATCCTAAAAGCCTGTTCAACTCTTTCAGCATTAGCAGTTCCTCCAACATCAAGGAAGTTAGCCGGTTCACCACCCGAAAGTTTAATTATATCCATTGTTGCCATTGCTAATCCTGCACCATTTACCATGCAACCAACATTTCCATTCAATTTCACATAATTAAGATGGAAACGGCCGGCTTCTACTTCAGCTGGATCTTCTTCGGTTAAATCTCTCATTGATGCATAATCCTGATGTCTGAACAAGGCATTGTCGTCAAGTCTGATCTTACAGTCAGCAGCAAAAATCCTATTATCAGCAGCTTTAAAGAGAGGATTAATTTCAATCATAGAAGCATCAATCGAAATATAGGCCCTATAAATATTTTTAACGAATGAGATCATATTTTTAAATGCATCTCCAGTCAAATTCAGATTATAGGCAATCTTACGACACTGAAAATCACGCAATCCAGCACTTGGATCTATCTCTTCTATAAATATAAGATGAGGAGTATGTTCAGCAACTGCCTCAATATCCATTCCACCTTCAGTAGAATACATAATCATTATCTTTCCGGATGCCCGATTTAAAAGAACACTTAAATAATATTCTTTTGGAACTTCTGGACCATCATAATAAATATTTTGCTCAATTAGAACTTTGCCAACAAGCTTTCCTTCAACAGATGTTTGCGGAGTTACTAATTTCATTCCAATAATCTGAGAGGATAAAATACCGACTTCTTCAATCGATTTGGCAATTTTTACACCCCCACCCTTTCCTCTTCCTCCTGCATGAATCTGAGCTTTAACTGCAAACTTTTCAGATCCTGTTTCTTTATTAATCTCTTTAGCTGCAGATACTGCTTCGTCTGAATTGTATACAACTAGTCCATTAGGAACTAATACGTTGAAAGATTTCAGAATTTCCTTGGCTTGGTATTCGTGAAGGTTCATGTTTTTTCTTTTGAATTTCTTTTTTTATAAAAACTTTAACTAAAACAACAAAGTACTTATTGAGTTCATACTGATTTTGCTTTTTAACCGTACAGTATAAGATTATGTAATATTTAAAAGGGCTAATGTAATGAAGATATAGTTTAACATCTACATATTTGCAAATATGGAAAATTATACTGAAACAAAGCAAAATTTTTCTCAATTAGATGATGTTATCACTAATATTAAGAAAGACCATAACTGGTTGAATGGTGAATTGGGCTTTACTGTACTTCAACAGAATCCCGATAATAATGTAGTAATTATTGTCATGCATGAAAATACAGAGTTTGAATCATTTCAAGCTAATAATACACTTGTACTAAAAGTAATTCATGGCAAATTAAAATTTAAAATCAGGGATAAGGAAACAATTATAGAATCGGGGAAAGTCTTGATTTTGCAAGAACATCTTTTTTATCTCATTGAAAGTATGGAGGAATCAGTATTCTTATTGATGACATTCACAAGAATAAATAAAGAAAAATCAGTATGGATATGCTAAAGAATTTTAAAAGAAGATTTCAGTTTATTTCACTATCATTGATTATAACAATGAGTTTTATATTCACATCCTGTGATGTAATAGGCGGTATTTTTAAAGCCGGTGTTTGGACTGGAATTATAGCTGTTTTTATCATTGTTGTAATTCTGATCTATATATTTTCAAGATTTAGAAGAAGAGAATAAGTTCCTCAGTTCTACTCATATTAATATTTACTTCAACATATACATTGCCATTTTATTGGTACTCCCTTCCAGCCTTATATGTTTGATGAAATTTATATCAACTATGCCGATTTTTTGACTCCAACCATTCTCTAATTCTAACTCGCAATTTATAATCTTACGCTTGATTAAAGGTTAGTAATAATAAATTAGGATAATAGACTTGCATCTCCTTGTTATTGTTTATCAAGCAATAACCAAAAAAAATCGAGAGCAAATACCCTCGATTTATAATTCAAACTTTAAAGTAATCAATATTTATGATTGGAATTCTTTAAGTGATTCCATTAGTTTTTTTCTTGTAAAGAAAATCCTACTTTTTACAGTGCCTATTGAAAGGTTTAAATTTTCGGCTATTTCTTTATATTTATAACCTGCAGCATGCATTTCAAAAGGCATTCTTTGATCTTTTTCTAGTCTTGAAATACCGGCCTTGATCTCTTTTGTAGAAATCTCTGATTCAGGTGATCCAAAATCTGATTTTTTGGGAATGTTTAAATAATAGAGATCTTCAGAATTATCAACAATTGTATTGGCCTTTTTATTTCGACGGTAATTATTAATAAATGTATTTTTCATAATAGTAAAAGTCCATGCTTTGAGATTGGTTTGATCTGCAAATTTATCTCTGTGCATTAGGGCTTTAAGATAGGTGTCCTGGATCAGGTCCTTTGCCTCTTCTTTATCATTAGTCAAAGTATAAGCAAAATAGAACAGATGATCGTGAAGACTTATTAACTTGTTGCTAAATTCCATGGTTTTTAAATTTTAAGTAGATTTTCAATTGAGTTTGGTATGAGTATTTCAGGATTTATTCTAAGATATACTTGCTAACTCGGTACATTCACTTGACTCATCAAGTTATGTTACTTGAATTCCTTAGCTCAGGGTGATTTATTTTAGTTGAATTGCGTACCTGAAGAATTTCCTGATTAAAGATTTATTTTAAGTAATCTTTAATTCTTTTTGCTGAATCTTGATGCATTAATAATGTTGGTAGAGTTTTAGCTGCGAAAGCTTTAATATCAGAGTCCATGCCATTTTCGGCTTGTTTTTTAAACTTATCTACATCTTTTTCATGATCATCAACCATTGCTTTTATGTAGTCTTTATCAAAATTAGCACCAGTCTTTCCTTTAATATCATTCACATCTTTCATGTGTTTTTCATCAAGTGCAGTTGGTAAGGTGATGTTCTTTTTTGTTGCAAGAGCTTTTAATTCATCATTTACTTTAGAATGATCTTTAACCATCATAGCTCCAAAATTCTTAACTCTCGAACTAACAGCCTTTTGTTGTGCATATCTTCCAAGTTCAACTTCCATAAGACCACCATATGCAGCATCTTCCATAAATTCCTGATCGCGGTTCTGATTATTATCAAGCATTGTATTTTTCTGGTTATCATTCATCGCGGTCGAATCGCTATAGGTACTCTTTTCCCGGTTCCCTGGGTTATTACAAGAAATCATTACAACCGGTAAAATCACAGCAATCAGAATCTGTAGAATATTCGTTTTCATAAAGCATCTTTTAAGGTTAATAATTCGACATACTCTATTGAGCAATCTTGTGCCTATTTATGCAACAAGATTTATCTAAAATTTTGTTACACAAAAGTGATTAGGAATTGTGGCAAACTTGTTACACGATTTTAATGAAATGTTACATTATTTATAGTCCAGATAAAATGGACTCATATGTCTTTATCTTAGGGATGTCAGATATTCGCATGACATTGTCCTTTGATATGTGAATGATGAAACGAAACATCAAGATTATATAACAGTTAAAATTTTGACCTCCTTCATCTTTGCAATTGCTTGTTGACTATTTGTCATAGGCTGAATGCAAGACATTGGGAGGACAGGATAGGTAAAAAGAGAAATTCAAGGTAATAAGTAAAGTTAATAGTGCATTAAGTACAGCATTCTATAACTTTTATAAGTGAACTTATATTCGGATGATGATTGGCAAAAAAAGAAACTAGCAGTACAGTAAAGTAAAAAGTAATTAATAATTAAAATCTTAACAATCATGAACAAGGTAACCAATTCTCAAGCAAGTTCTTCACATACAGAACAATCAAATTCAAATTTCTCATACTTACAACTACTAGATGATGAGTATATTAAAGTAAGAAAAGAAAATCAATACTATGGAGAAATCCAGTTGATGCAATTTTTTGCTAAAAAAAATAGAACCAAATATTATACTGCTCCTTTTGAAAGAGAACTTGATAATATGATTAAAACTTCTAAGAAAATGCCTGATAACAATGTTAACATTCTAATTCCAAACATTAACAGACAACACGGATATATTAGAATTAGTCCACCACGAAATTGACATAATCTATTTGTATTTGTTGGATATTTCACAAATTCAAGTGATTATGCATTATTAGCACTTTAAAGAAAGCGGGTTATTCCCGCTTTCCTAATCTATCTAACAAATGAACAAATATTTGAAAGGAAATCATGAAAACGTTACTTTACATCTTTGCCCTGATAATCTTTGCTGCTTGGATTATTGGTTTTCTGGTTTTTAAAATGACTAACAGTATTCACTTGCTAATCATCATTGATTTTCTCATTCTTCTTAAATTACTTAAACCAGAAAAAGAGGAACGGATCACCAGAATTACAAGTGAAAGAACTTACATAAAATAAGTACCCTGAACTTAACATTATTAAATTCAGTTGGTTGTCCTACCTTTGAATTATTGAGTGAAAATTATTAGTTATAGAAGTCATTTCTCTCGACTTCTTTTTTTGTACCTCATTTTATAAGCTCTTTATAGCTTTCCTCATAATGGTTATATTTTTTATCCATAATTATATTTAACAAATATGGGAATAATGTAAACTTTTAGGATAGCCATATAACGCTTTAATACGCGCATTTTTAGAATTTTGAAAAATAGAGATCGGATGATGATTAGCTTTATTACTTCTCAATTATAGTCACTTTTATGCTCTCTAATTATTAAAATAAATTGTACCACTGATAATACTTTTAAAAATGACTGCCCGACTTATTTTCCCCGTTATGGGACTGACAAAAATCAGACTTATTGTAAAAAAACATTACAAATGGTTAGTTGAACTGGTCGATGCCGGATTAATGCTTGAAGTAAGAGAAGAAGACTTTATTCTAGATCAGTCAGCTACAAACTAACAGACTTTTAAGACCTATTTAATCCCCTGAAAGTTATTTAACTCTCAGGGGATTATTGTGTTATGTAATAATAGCAAAAGTCAATCTCTTTGAGTAAATAATACTGAATAACTATAAATGGCAACTCTTCCACTTGCTCCCAAAAAGAAAATTACTAATAAACAACTTAAAGCAGCACACAAAGATGGCCCTGCCAGAGCTAAAGAGAGTAGATTCAGGCATGGTAAAAGGGTATATTCAAGAAATTTCGGGTAACGATTTTACAGCAAAGGACTTCTGTACCTGGGCAGGAAGTGTTTCGGCTATTAAAGCTTTTGAACAATTAGGACCGTATACTACTCAAACTGAAATGAAGCAAAAAATAAATCAGGCACATGATATGGTTGCGTCCGATTTGACTAATACTAGAAACGTTTGTAAAAATCATTATATCCATCCATTAATTATTAGCGGATATGAGAAAAATGGTCTTAGTAAATATTTTGAAATGGATTCAGCGAATAAAAGTGAAAATATAAACGATTGGTTAAAAGATGAAGAAATGATTCTCCTGAATATATTGAGTAAACATTAAGCAAACATATTTTTATTAATTGAACCATATGATGTTTTCACAAAACCTTACCCATGTATCTTCTTGTTAATCAAGATGTGAGGATTATAAAACAATGAGCAAAAAACATGTAACAATTCCGTTTAAGCATGGTTTGATATTTGCAAGCTCTTTTTAAATAAAATCTAAATTAAACTTAAAAAGGACTAAAAATGAAAAAAATGAAAGCTCTGGCAATAATTATAATGGGAGTTTGCGGTTTTTACTTTACGTCAATAGCACAAACAGAGACGCAAAGTTCTGATCAAAACAAACAAAACGCTCCTACGACGACGCATAGTACTATGCAATCTACGGATCAACAAAAAAGTGATGATGTATCCTTGAATTCCAGCCCAACAATCGAAAAATCTTCACAGGGGTATAAAATACAAGTATGGGTACTTCCCGAAGAATCCACAAATATGGAATTCGATAAGAGTACTGATGTAAAGGATACCAAAATGCATGACAGTAAACTAAATAAAGAGAATCAACTGGAGAATAAATCTTATGACACTAAGGATAGTAAGATGTATGACTCTAAAGGAAATAAGATGAATGACTCGAAAGATAGTAAGCTGAATAAGGATATAAATAAAGACAATACCTCTATCTATAATTCAGGAAGTACTACCACAACCGGGTCGGATATTTCAAAAAGTTCTTCCACTTCTGCTGGTACTTACAGTAATACCGGTGAAGGAAATCCAAGTACAGTTAATAGTTCAACTACAGGCACTACTGGTACTGCTGGTACTACTATAGGAGGTTCAACCGAATCTGGAATTTCTACTAATCCTTCTGGCACTATAACAAGTCCTTCAGGATCTATTAGTGCACCATCAGGAACTATTAGTAGTCCTTCAGGTTCTATTAGTAGCCCATCAGGAACTATCACTAGTCCATCAGGCTCAATCAGTAGTCCTCAGAATGATCCTTTACAGAACTCAAAAAGCACTGACAAGACAACAAGTTCTTCAAAAGATTGGAGACAATCGTCTAATCAATCAGGACATGAGACTGCAATGAATTCAGATAATGATAAAAGCAGAGTTTTTGTTAAGGTAATTGATGAAAAGACTGGAAAACAGATCCCAACTGATAAGATTGAGATGAAAGTAATCACACCTAGCAAAAGGAGTTTTACCACTGATTTAAGAGAAAAAGGTGATCATGCAATGGGTGAGCTTGCTCTAACAGAAGATGGTACTTATAACATTCAAACTACTATTAAAACTGAAGATAACAAGAGTGTTGTAATTCCATTTACTTATGACAACGAAGATTTCGATCAGAAATAATTAACTAAACATTTAATGTCTTTATAAAAAGAGGCCGTCTTAAAAGGATGGCCTCTTCTTATTTTTTTGAAATACTTGGACACAATGTCCATTTTAAGAATAGGTAGAGAATGCTAAGAAGTATTTCTAAAGTTGTGTCAAATTGGGTCAGAAGTTGTATTTCATACGTATTT
>JBLMZZ010000068.1:0-12112 GCA_050259095.1 Omnitrophica WOR_2 bacterium
GGATTGGCTTTATAAACTTCCTTTTCTCTTTGAAGGACTAAAAGACCCATGTATGAAGCACCAAGGTCACCACTAACACAGATAAGATCATTTTCTTTAGCAGTGCTTCTATAAACTACTGTGCCGGGTTCTGCTTCACCTATAACAGTAATTGATAAGAACAGACCTGATACAGAAGCTGTAGTATCACCCCCCACCAAATCAACATGATATTTATTACAGGCAAGTCTGATTCCTTCATATAATTCATCGAGTGCCTCTACCGAAAACCTGTTGGATACAGATATACCAACAAGTAATTGGTTTGCTTTACCATTCATTGCGGCAATATCCGAAATATTTACAGCAGCTGCCTTATATCCAAGGTGTTTAAGAGGCGTATATGAAAGATCAAAGTGAATTCCTTCAACCAGGAGATCTTTAGACACCAGCGTCAGCTTCCCTTTGTTATCTATCACTGCAGCATCATCACCAACAGCTTTAACAGTGCTGGTATTTACAATCTTTATATTATCAGTAAGCCTGTCAATCAATCTGAATTCACCCAGTTCAGATAATTCAGTCCGGTAAGGCCTGTCTTCATTCAGCATAATCTTATAGGTTATTGGAATTAAACTGCAAAGATACTAATTTACTGCGGAGCTGTTGAATCCAATTGTTTAGGGAGAATTGCCGGGGAACGTTTTACCGGTTGACTTGTTTAAATTAGAAGTCTCTTTTTAGAGCAAAACTTCCTGAAATACCCGACCTTCAGAAGTGTCAGATATAACTATTTCGGGACGATCAGCAAGTAACGGTTCAATAAATCCTGCAAGGCCTGATTTGTAATCGTTCTCTTCAAGAATCACCCTGGGGAGAATGTCTTCAGTAGCCAATGTCCTTACGGCATTTCGGATCTTGTGTGAACATATTTCATAGCTTTCCGGAGTTATTTCATAAAGCTGATTCTCAACTTCCTCTTGTCCTGAACATAATCTATAACCAATGGCAGTGTTATACCTTGCAGCATTAGGATTTGACCTGAGTATGTGTGCATATTGCTTATTCCAGTTAAGGAAATGGAAATTAAGCTCAATGCCTGCAATGGAAATAAAGTAAGGAATGAAAGTATTGCAGTATTGAGGTTCACCGATGAATATGCCTGACTCTGATGTGCGGTTTTCCCAATCTATATGCTTATCATTCAATAAACCAATCTTCTCGCCTTTATAATAGATGAGCATATAGTTGTTGCTCAGATTATTGATACTTGAATACCATTCTTTTTGCTGCTCGGGAGTAATGATTTCCCGATACTCCATATTAAGCCTCACATGATCGGAGTTCCTCCAATTCCTAACCAGCTCTATATCGCTTTCTTTCAAACGTTCGAGCATTATGCCGTACTTATATGCTTTCATGCTTTGAGAACTGTTTTGATAGAATACGGCGGCTTTCTGTTTTGTACATTGTAAATGCGGCTCAAATATTCACCGAGTATTCCGAGTGAGAGAAGGATAACGCTGGTTGAAAAGAGAACTGCTACAATCATTGCAGTAAATCCAAGCGGCACATCCTGAAAAATCTTTCTGTAAATGAAAACAAGGCCGATGAAAAAGCTAATCATTGAGGATATGAATCCACCATAAACCATTAGTTGCAGAGGAATAGCTGTGTAGTAGATTACAAGGTTAGTAAGCAGTGAAAAGAGAGAACGCGGGGTATAATTCGAATTCTGGTATGGCCTTTTTTGATGTTTAACAGTAACAAAATCAATGTTGTTGGTGTACCAGTTAAATATCTCATCAAGGTAAATAAAGTTTATTTTGTGATTAAGCAAGTTCTTGGCCATTTCCGATTTGATGAGTCTGAAAGAGGAGCCTTCACCTTTTGTTTGGAATAATCTTCTTGAAGTTCCTTTAAGTGTGGCACTTCCCATATTGTGCACCATTGAATGATGTTTCTTCGAAAAGATTCCATAAACAACATCAGCATCAGTCTGGTTCATCCGGTCAATCAGCTTGATAATTTCAGATGGAGGGTTCTGTAAATCATCATCAATTGTTACAATATATTCACTTGATGCTGCTACTATTCCACATAAAGTGGCATTATGTTGTCCGAAGTTTTTAGATAACCTTATGGCAATAATTTTATCGAAATACTCCTTTTGTAGTTCCTTGAGCACTTCCCAACTACCATCAACACTTGCATCATCTATAAATATTACCTCATAGTCTTTTCCAATAACACTGAAGGTTTCAGCAATTTGTTTATACAACTCTTTCAGCGATTGACAGCTATTGAATACAGGTACTACTACGGAATAATCGGGCATTTTTTAAAAATTTACATTAAACATTACATCTGATACAAATCAATACTATTCCTTCTGTAATTATAAGCATTTTCTCATCCTCCACCCAAAATGAGATTAGTTGCCGATATCCATTTCGAAGCATCTGAGAGGAAGAAAGCAATAGTATTGGCAACATCTTCCGGTTCACCTAAACCCAGAATCTGTCGCGCTTCAATCATATTTACAGCATCCTGCGAATAATTGGTTGCTGTTTGTTCAAGCATTGGCGATTTAACGAAAGCAGGTGCTACACAGTTAACTCTGATACCTTTTGGTGCAAGTTCTAGTGCGAGTACTCTTGCATAAGCTTCAATAGCAGCTTTTGCGCTGATATACATTGCTCCTCCAACAAAAGGATATCTTGTTGAGATAGAAGAGATAAAGACGAGAGACCCACTGTTCTTAACTATCTTTTTCTTGCCCAATAATGCAGAAGTGAGCAATACCGATGCATTAAAACTAATGCTAAAGGTTTTTTCTATAGCTGCCTGTGTAATATAGCGTGCCGGCGTTAGATCAGAAATGCCGGTACTAAAAACCACACCATTTAGTTCGGGCAGCATTGAAACCATTGCATCTATATCTTGTTGCACAGTAAGGTCGGCTATAAATTGTTTGTGGCCTTCACCCTCAAGTTCTCTGAATGTTTGATTTAAACGGTCTTCATTCCTTCCTGTGATAAAAACGGTAGCACCTAATTTTGAAACTGTTATTGCAGTTTGTCTCCCCAATCCCGATGATGCACCAGTTACTAAAACAGTCTTGCCGGTTAGTGAAAATTGATTCATTTTATGTTTTATGTTCTAAAGCTTAATAAAGCTGCAATATACAATTGATTAGTCCTTAAGTAACAGGTATAATTTTGCTCCATGACACAATCAAAGATGCTGATAGTATCATTCCAATGATCAATTATACTTATAAACTGATTCTTTCTTAAGTATTGAAACTTCGGGTATAACAATACCATCCGTTTCAAGGAATATGGTGCCCCACGAAAGTCCAATACCAAAAGCTGAAAGCAAAAGCTTGAGAGGTTTTTGTTCCAGTTCATTTTTTAACTGTGAAACAAGAGTCAATGGAATGGAAGCACAACTGGTATTACCATAATCTTTAAGCGAATAGGGCACCTTAACCTGATCAACTTTAAGCATTTTACGCAGCGTTTCATTGATAAGTTTATTAGCCTGATGAAAGATTAAGTAATCGAATTCATCCAATGACCGCTGAAAATGCTTTAAAGTAGTTTTTATATTAGGTACAACTTCTCTAAGAGAGAAATTGAATACTTCAATGCCATTAAGTTCAATCTGTAAGCGATTGCGATAAATACCTTCTCCATATTTCTCAACCGTAAATGATTTCTTGCTCGCCAGATTACGCACTCCGCCGTCCCTTATGATGATTGCTTCATGTCCGCTTCCATCTGTCTGAAGATTGAAATCCATTGAAGGTGCTCCAGGTTTGAGTTCAATGGCTGTAGCTGTACCGGCATCACCAAATAAAGGGTAGGTGCTTTTATCGCGATAAGCAGATGTTACATTTGATAAATCGCCGACAAGCAAAAGACTTTTAGCAATACCTGTTGCTTTAATCAGACTGCTGATTACCGATAAACCATAAACATATCCCGAACAGCCAAGATTTATATCTATAGCCATACAGGTCTTTGGAAGCAATAAACGGTCTTGCAAAATTGCAGATGTTGATGGTATGATGTAGTCACGTGATTGCGAAACGAATACCAATAATCCAATTTCTGATCTCTGCCAGTTGAGTGCTTCCATTAACTCTAAAGCTGCCTGGAAGCACAAATCGGATGTTGTTTCACCTGGTTCTGCTACATGCCGCTGTTCCACACCAATAGTCCTGATCAGCAGATTACGTTCACTTTCTTTAATCCATTTGTAGTTATGATTTGATAAAACTTTTTCAGGAACACATGCAGCTATCCCTGCAATACGAATATCATCTATATTAAAAAGAGCCATATTGTTGAAAATGAGTAGTTATTCCTCCCACGGAATCACACAAAAGTAACTATTTTTTATGTAATCTTGCAAAGCAGAACTTTTACTGCTTTTTGATACTGCATAATTACAATTTTAATGGGGGAAATAAGGAAAAAACTCTTACTAATTAATCCTTTAAGACAATCATACGGTGGTCTGATGCAGGATGCATCTATCAGAATGATGCCAATTGCTCTTGGAATAGTTGCAGCCCTGACACCCGAAAACTGGGATATTGAACTTATTGATGAGAATTATGAAAAATTTGAGCTAAGAACAGTTGATCTTGTTGGAATAACTTCCTTCACAGCCAATGCTCCCCGAGCTTATGAAATAGCATCAGAATGTCGCAAAGCCGGAATATATACGGTGATGGGAGGCATTCATGCCAGTATGTGTACGGATGAAGCTCTCAACTATTTTGATACTGTTATTAGTGGAGAGGCCGAAGGTGCATGGCCTCTTTTTATTGAGGACCTTGTTAATCATAAACCTCTAAATCTATACAACGGTGAACTGGTAGATATGAGGTTAGTTCCCTTCGTAAAAAGGGATATCTTTAATAAGTATCCTTACGTATACGACCTGGTACAAACATCAAGAGGTTGCCCAATGGGATGTGATTTCTGTTCGGTAACACAGATGTGTGGTAAAACATATCGCGAAAGAGAAGTTGAAGATGTTTTAAATGAACTGGAACAAACCACCCGACCACTTTTGTTCTTTTCTGATGATAACCTTTTAAATAACAAAAAGGGAGCTGATGAAAGAGTTATAAAGCTCTTTAAAGGCATGGTGGAAAGAAAACTTAATAAAGTTTGGTTTTCACAAGCAGCACTTAATTTTGCAGATAATGAGGAGGTGCTTTACTGGGCACGCAAAAGTGGCTGTATCATGATCCTGTTGGGAGTGGAGGCCGAAACAAAAGAAGCCCTGACAACAGTAAAGAAAAACCTTAATCTTAAAAAAGGTGTAGATTCATACGATTCTATTTTCAGGAAGATACAGAAATATGGCATTGGGATTCTTGCTACCATTATTTACGCCATGGAAAATGATTCAGAAGAGGATCTTTATGCACGAAGAGATTTCTTAAAGAAGAGCAGAGCAGATAGTTACCAATGTACTATACTTACTCCACTTCCCGGAACTACCTTATATAAGAGGATGAATGAGCATAAGCAAATATTGTCGAATGAATACCCAAATGACTGGCAGTATTACAATGGTACCTTCCCTGTAGCCAATACAAATAAACTCACTCATGATCAAATTAAGCCTGTAATGAATGATATTTGGCTTAGTTTATATGGAAAGGAGCCTGTCCGCCGCCGCTTATTCAAAACTTTATGGCATACAAAAAGCTTCAGAACAGCTTACTGGGCTTATGGAATTAATCATGCGTACAGCAGAATGTGCCTTGAAGGTGTCTATAATATTGACGCAAAGAGTAACCGGAAGTCGCTATATATGCATTTCACTGATAAAGTACTCTTGTTGCTTTATCTTATACCCTGGAGAAAGTTCTCAATGAGATTTTCGGGTAAGAAGTAATCCGGCAACAGGCTTTTACCTCTGCTTATGTTTAAACTCTTGATTCAATAATGTGATATATATCTTCAACAGTCTTTGAATTCGCTATATCTTCTGCATTAACGGTTACATCATATTCAGTCTTAACCATTGCAATAAGAATCAGAGCATTAATTGAATTCCACTCAAAGACTTCTCTAAATATGCTTTCAGGTTTTAAGCTACCGGGTTGTATGTCGTCAAATTCTTCCTCTATCTTGACAATAAAATCTTGTATATTCATTTCAGTAGTATGTTATGAGCGCAAAGGTAAAAATAAAATTGTGATTTTAGGTACTACTTTGTAAATCACAAACTTGAATTATTTCAATGTTTTTGCGTATTCTTGCAGATGCTAATATTCAAATAACTATTTAACTAGCATATAGACTACATTGTGACTACTAAAAAGAAACTACTACTCATAAATCCTGAAAATAAACAACGTAAAGGTTTTATCCGGGATATCAGTACCCGCTTTATGCCAATAGGATTGGGTATTGTTGCACAATTAACACCTTCTGACTGGGAAGTTGAACTAATAGATGAAAGCTTTGAAGAATTTAAGTTTCAACCTGCTGATCTTGTTGGTATCACTGCATTTACAGCGAATGCATGTCGTGCATTTGAAATCTCTGCTATTTATCGTGAAAAAGGTATTCCCACTGTTATGGGTGGTATTCATGCTTCAATGAATACAGACGAAGTATTGAAATACTTCGATGCAGTACTCACTCATGATGCAGAGGGAGCATGGCCCCGGCTATTAAGTGATTTTGAAGCAGGGAAGATGAAAAAATTCTATGAAGGTGGTTATGTTGAGGCAGATGAAATTGCAAAAGTTAAACGTGATATTTTCAAGAAGTACCCTTATGTATATGATTCAGTGCAGACTTCTCGTGGTTGTCCGATGGGATGTGAATTCTGCTCAGTAACTCACATGTGCGGAAAATCTTACAGAGAACGCAATATAGAAGATGTACTTGACGAATTGGAACAGACATCAAAGAAACTATTGTTCTTTGTTGATGATAATCTGGTAAACAACAAAAAGGGTGCTGCTGAAAGAGCAATTGCACTCTTCAAAGGCATGGTTGAAAGGGGCATTAACAAACACTGGCTTAGTCAGGTTGCTGTTAATTTCGCCGACAATGAAGAGGTGCTTTATTGGGCTCGTAAGGCAGGATGTCGGTTAGTACTCATGGGCATTGAAGCTGAAAAAGTAGATGCCCTTAAGGATATCAGAAAGAGCTTGAATTTAAAAAGAGGCAGCCACAATTACGAGAAGATCTTTCACAGAATCCATAAACACAAAATCGCTATTCTTGGCACAATGATTTTTGCAATGGATAGTGACGTAAAGAAAGATCTATTTGCACGACGCGATTTCATTACCAATAGCAGTATTGATTCGTACCAGTGTACTGTTTTAACTCCTTTGCCGGGAACAGCTTTGTACGACAAAATGAGTACCAACGGAACTATCGTCAATAAAGATTATCCAAATGACTGGCAATTATATCATTGTTACACTCCTGTTGTTCACACACCAAATATGAAAAATTATGAGGTGCTTGAAAACATGAATGAAATTTGGATGAGCTTGTATAATAAGGAAGCCATCAGGCGTAAATTGTTCCGTACAATCTGGAATACCCGCTGTCTTGAGGCAGCTTACTGGACTTATTCAAGTAATCATAATTATGGGAATCAATCTCTTGAGGATGTAATTAAGAATGATCCAAATGGTGTTACTACCAGTATGGAGTGGAAAAATCGCAAAAGATCAACTTATTTAAAAGTCACCGATTTCTTAATGTGGTTAATCTACCGTATAAAGTGGCAGAAATTAGTTAAGGAGTACGGAGGTTAAGGCAGTCAATTAATAGCTAATTAATTACTGCTGAATCAAATTCACCTGCAAGGAATCTTTGTATCAGCTTATATCTTTGCAATTTACCGCTTGATGTTTTTGGTATTTCATTTGAGCGTACCATTACAACCTCATCGAGTGTAATGCCTAATGTAGATCTTAGAAGATTTCGTAATTGATGAAATGTTTCGCGGGCTTTTTCTCCCGGTGATCCTGCAATAAAGGCAATAACTTGTTCCTGCCCATTCGTGCGATTTGATACTCCGGCAAAACAGACTTTTCCATAACTGATTCCCTCAACGCTACAGGCAAGTTCTTCCAGATCATTTGCAAAGTAATGCCTCCCGTTTCTGAATATAATGTCCTTATGCCGTCCGCTTACATAATAGAAACCTTTATACAGAAATCCAATATCACCGGTATTAAACCACCCATCATGATATGCCTGGCGACTATCTTCAATCTTATTATAATATCCACCGGTAACCGAGTCACCTTTTATGGATATCAATCCGGCAAAACCTTCAGGTAATGGATTGTAATCATGATCAGTTATCTTAATCTCAATATCGTTTAATGCCACACCAACTCCGGCAATGAGCCTTTTATTTGGGTCATTCGTTACCCCTGCTGATTCGTCATATTGTACTTCAATTGCTTTCCCATCCCGGTCAAGGCTAACCACATCAAAAGCAGTCACCTTGTAAGGTTTCATCAAAGGAGTAAATGTAACTGCAAGGGTAGCTTCAGCAAGACCATATACCGGCATCATTGCTTCGGGCCTGAAATTGTATGGCTTAAGTTCATTTACAAAGTCGTTCATGATCTGAACCGAAATAGGCTCTGCCCCGTTTAATAGACCTTGAAGAGAAGAAAAATCCCACTGAGGCTTATTTTTCATGCGGCTTATAAATCGAAGTGACAGAGCAAGTCCGAAATTAGGGCATCCTGTTATTTTGACCTTATATTTAGTCAGCAAATTAAGCCATAAGCCCGGATTCTTTATAAAATCAATGGTTTCAATATGCCATTGAATAATAGAGCAATATAAAGGAACCAGATGGTACCCAATCAGCCCCATGTCGTGGAATAATGGCATCCAGTTACCGGTTACATCCCCAGGTTGAAAGTCGAGTCCTACTCTAATGGCATCAAGATTTACCAGGATATTAAAATGGGTGAGCATAATTCCTTTTGGATCACCGGTACTACCTGATGAGAATTGAATGAATGCCAAATCACCAGGTTTAATATCAGGATGTTTGAATGTTCCATTGCAATTTAGCTGTTCAATACTTCTGAAATTTAAATCCGGTACATCTTCAGAAGATGGAATACTACTCATGAAAATCAGAGGCTTCTCAAGTTGCTCGCTCACCTTTACCAGTTTAACCACAGGTGGATTATAACCGGAGAAAGTAGGAGGGGGTTGCAATACAGTAGGGACAATGCCACTTAAAAAGCATGCCCATAATAAAATGAGCGTTTCCTGATTGGTTGACGTTGCAATTACCAGTTTGTCTCCTTGCTTTAGACCTTCATTTGCCAGACCAATTGCAAGGTGCGTTGCTTCCTGCAAAAGCTTATCATAGGTAAGGATATTAGCTTCTTCCTTATCATTGAAAAATCCTGCAAAAGCATTTTCATTTGATGCCGCCCGTTTTAGTATGGCAGGTAGTGTGAGGTTAGTCTGGTAATATGAGTTTATTTCAGGCATTGTAAATTATTACATTATATATTGGCATCCTTTCAGGTGCTTGAACCTATCAGATACAGGCATTAGCAAACACTATTGAGCCTTCCGGGCTAAATCAAGATAATATTCTGCGGTAACTGAATCACCCGATTCAATAAACATATCGTGCAGCTTCATACTTAAATTGAAATTGGCCGGATTGATCTCCAGTGCCTTGTTAAAATATTCCATTGCTTTCTGTGTATCTCCCTCTTTTATCAGGTAAGACCCCAGATTTATGTAAGGAAGATCGAGTGTTGGATCTAGTTTAATAATATCTTCATTTATGGAAATTGCCTTTTTTGTATTGCCTGTCTTAAAATACATCTGTGCCAGATTCGACATTATCTTTATGTCCCAGGGCTCTTTCTCAAGGGCTATTTCGTAATTAAATATGGCTTTATCGTATTGCTCGGTAACCTGATAAGTATAACCCAGATTAAAGTAAGCAGCTGTGAGATTGGGATTTAATTTAACCGCTTTTTCAAAATACTGGATTGATGAATCTGATTCATTCAATAATAAAAGCATTGACTCCCCAAGATTATTATAAGCATCGGGATACTCCGGATAAACATTTACGGCTCTTTTATAATGCTTGATGATAGTTTCAATTTCAGGCATTAATGATTCTTTTTTAATACCTGCTTTAAGTTTATCAACTACTGAACTCCTCAAATTGGTGGCATAAATATAATTAGCCTTTGCAGAATTCACCAAATTAGGCATATCTGCTTCATAAAGTGTCATTTCAGTCCTCCAATCCTTGTTTCTGTCGATGGTTTTTGCCATTGCCGGAATACAGATAAGTACGGCCAATAAAACCACAAAGTTTCTTGCTTTCGCAGGAATCACAATGTCATTAGGATTTGCTTTGAAAAGCTTAAATAATCCATAAGTGAGTGCAAGACAGAATCCGAGCGATGCAATATACAGGAAGCGCTCTGCTACAATACCTGTTGGAGGAGCGAGTAAGTTTGAGAAGATGCTGATATTTACAAGGTAAAATAAGATGGCAAATGAAAGTACCGACTTCTTCCTGATAGTATAAACTGCGTAACCAAATAAAGCAACATGAATGAGCAATGATATCCAAACTAGCGGATTAGCAAGCGTTGCTACCGGAATCATATTGTAACCATAGTAAAATACCAATGGGTGTGGGAAAACAAGCATCTTAAGATAAAAAAGGAGTACCATCATTGAAGTACCTATCCGTTGTGAGAGTGTTGGTGCGAATTGCAGAGGATTCTCTATGAACTGCATTGGACGGACTGAAGTGCCTAAGAATAACCGTGGTATCAGCAGTAACAATGCAATTACTCCAATTATCATTAAAGAAGCGATAATAATCTTCTTAGGCTGAACATCAGTGAAGTAATAGAAAATTAAAGGAATTATGATGATAAATGTCATGATATTCACTTTTGAAAGCCAACCAAAAGCAAAAGCTAACAAAGCCCACAAGATATTTATCTTTTTACCTGTCTCGTTCCATTTCAAGAAATAGCGTACACTTAGCAGGCCACCCAAAAAGCTAAATAATTCCTCCCTGTTCTTGAGACTTGCAACAACCTCAGTATGTAAAGGATGCGCCATAAAAAAGAGCACCGTCAAAAAAGGAAGTAATATATTCTGGTTCTTTAAAAGTCGTCTTAGCAGGCTAAATAGTAAGAGACCTGTCAGTGCATATAGCAGTACATTAAAAAAGTGACTAACATGGGGATTCCCTCTAAAGATTGACCATTCAATTGCAAAGCTTGCTTTTGCCATTGGACGGTAGCCATAATTATGCTGACCACCTTCCTCGGCATTCATCGAGATATAGTTTGAGGTAAAAATCTCAGGAATGGCTTTTATACCTTTTTGAACTACAGGGTTTACCGAAGTAACATAAGAATCATCAAGTGAGTAATAATTTGATAAAGTATTACCATAAAGTATAAAAGCAAAAACAGCGATAATGAGGTAATAGAACCTCACATTCAGCTTATTCTGTGTAGGTTTTTGCACAGTCTTCTGTGAAGCCTGACTTGCAACTTTCCTATCGGCTGTCTTACCTGGTTGTATTTTTGATTTCATGAAGTGTCAATGGGCTTATTTTCAGTGCAAAGAAAAGAAAAAAGCGCGAATAGTCATCTGTTGGTTTAAAAAAGCTGTTATTAAGCCCTGAAAAGGGCGTCGTATGTAAGCACAGGGTGAAGCCCTGTGAAATATGCCAAGATACAAAAAAAAATCAATTGACGATCTTGTGGTCAAGCCCTGAAAGGGCGTCATATGTCAGCACAGGGTGAAGCCCTGTGAAATGTCACATTGACCAAGACACAAATAATCAAATGCGTTTAGTGATCAAGCCCTGAAAGGGCGTCATATGTCAGCACAGGGTGAAGCCCTGTGAAATATGCCAAGACACAAATAATCAATTGACGATCTCGAGATCAAGCATCAGTTCCACACATACAGTTCATCAAAATCTACCTTGTATTTATTTAGAAATGCACGATATTCATCCTGAAATGTAAACTTTTTATGATGTTCATGTTGATTAGAAATATATTTAATCACTGAATCTACATCTGAAG
>JBLMZZ010000069.1:0-5961 GCA_050259095.1 Omnitrophica WOR_2 bacterium
GGTAACATTGGCTATCTAACATCATATCAATTGATGCAGGCTGGAGCAAAAGTTAAAGCTATTATTGAGGCTCAACCTTTTGAAGGAGGCTTCCCGGTTCAGGCAAACAGAGTTAGAAGGCTTGGTATTCCAATAATGCTATCTCATATTCTGCTAAAAGCAATTCCAAATGAAAAACATGATGGTATCACCGGAGCGGTAATTGCTAAATGTGAAAATTTTAAAGCTGTTCCGGGAACAGAGGTTTTGATTGAAGGAATTGATGCAATCAATATTTGCACCGGTTTAGTACCTGACGACCAGTTGTTGATTAAAGGAAACGAGATATTTGGACGTAATTGCTTTGGCGCAGGTGATTCTATCAGAATTGGAGAGGGAACAAGTGCTGTCTTGAGGGGCAAGCAGGTTGCTTTTGAAATCATCCAGGAAATGGGGAAAAGATTCAATTATGATGACTATCTCAACGTTTCTAAAGAGTACATTGATTCACAACAGCATCCAAAACGCATAATTGAAGAGCCTTTTAAACCGCAGCTGGATAGGTTGATGGCTAAACCTTTTGTTCAAATCGATTGCCTTTATGGTTTTGCTTGTAATCCATGTGAGTTCTCATGTTCACATGGTGCAATCACTAAAACTTCAACCAGCACCGTCCCACAAATAGATTTTGATAAATGTATTGGTTGTATGGACTGTGTATATCAGTGTCCAGGTCTTGCAATCTTTGGATATAATGTAAAGAAAGATTGGGTATTCTTACCAATTGAATATACTGCTGATGAACAGTCGGAAGTATATCTCGTGGACAATGCAGGGAGTATTTTAGGGAATGGCATAATTGAGAAGATTCTAAAAAAACCTAATAAAACTAACATAGCCAGAGTAAAGTCTTTTGATCTGCATGATGAGGAGCTTACAAATGTCAGAGGTTTTATTGTAAAGGAAAATTATCCGTTACCTATAGTTACTGAGCCTGTTGATTTCACTGAAAAAGACACAATGTATGTTTGCCATTGTGATGATGTAACATTAGATGAAATATTAACAACTATTGGAGATCGTAAATTTATTTCAGTTGATGAGGTAAAGCACACCACACGATTAGGAATGGGTGCTTGCAGAGGGAAAAGGTGTATACGCCGTTTGAAGCAAACACTTTCAGGATATGGTATCACTATAGTTGGTGAAGCAACACCCCGTGGACCTTTATCGAATCAACTAACTATGGGTGAATTATATCCACACAGTAAGAGTGAAAAGATTTATATAAATTCAATGAAGGCAGAGCCAAAACGTATTGATGTACAGTCACTCGTTTGTGGTGGAGGTATTGCCGGATCAGCTTTATTCAGATACTTATCAGAAGCCGGGTTAAAACCGGTATTAGTGAATTCTGACAGAGGATCTTCGTGGAGAAACATTGCAGGGGGGCGTCCCGCTTTTAGCTTACCTGAGATAGCTGATATTGCTCGTAAGAATGAAGAGATCTTCAAAGAAATACAGAACATTTCAAACGTTAATTATCGCCGCACACATTATGTGAATTTTGCCCACAATGAGCAGGTATTACAGGAATTAGATAATTCCAGAGCATGGTCAAATGCCTTTATGATTGAACCTAAGGATTTCAATAAATACATTTCTCCTTATGTAAATCCAAACCTTAAGACTTATCTTGGTGCATTGATAACAAAAGATTGCTGGCAAGCAACGCCCGGACTTGTACTCGATTTAATAAGAAGAATTGGTATTGATAATGGAGGAACTGTTAAGGAAGATTGCAGAGTAGTTGATGTGAGGAAAGAAGGTAAGGAATATATTGTACTTGTTCAGGATCATGATAAGCAATACATTGAATACCATACTGAGGTATTTGTAAATTCACTTGGTGGTGAAGCTGGAACATTTGCATCGAAGTTAGGTCTGGAAACAGGTTTATATCCTGTTAAACATCAAGCTTTCATTACCAGGAGACTTCCTATGATGGGAGTTGACGGTAATTCTCTTGATATGATAATCGATAGGAGAAAATATAAAGGTTTTGTTGCAGTATACGGTCAACAGCTGGCAGAAACAGGACAGATAATAGGTTGTGCATCTCCAGCTACAGATTCATTAGAAGCATCTAAAAATCTTAAAATCAATTCAAAACAATTCCTTGAAATAGTTTCTGAAGTGTTTGTTGATTGGTTCCCCAATCTTTCATCTGTTGGCTTCCAGGCAATATGGGCAGGTTATTATGTTGAGCCCAGAATGATTGTTGATACTGAAAACGGACTACTGGTTGGTTTAAGAGGACATGGTTTTATGCTTGGACAATATCTTGCCAAGTTATATGTAGATAAATTAATGGGACGACCAGTTCCCGAATATATGGAAAGATTAAAACTTTCGGGTGACGGTTTGCAGGAAAAAGCATTTAAATAGTATCTCTGGTATTCAATCTGCTAATGAAGTTGGCTTTATTAAGGTTTTAGTACGTGGATCATTATGTTAATCTCTTGAATTACGGAATTTTAACCTTTTGAGCATAACTATTATTTTGCATTTATAATATTTATTGCTACTTTTGCACCCCTAAAACTAAACCATAAAGTCGTGGATTACTTAAAAAACTTTGTAATTCCATTTGTCGGGTTGGGTATCGGAGATCATCAGTTTGAATTTATGATTGATGATAAGTTCTTTGCATGTTATGAGTATTCAGAAATAAAGCAGGCACAGGTAAGAATTGATCTAAATGTTGAAAAATCTGACCGTATGCTCGTTTTTACATTCAGAATGGCAGGAACACTGAGGGTTACATGCAGTCGCTGTTTAGACGAGTTTGACATGCCTGTTGAAGGTGAAGAAGTTTTGTATTTAAAATACGGGAATGAGTACAAAGAAGAGGATGATGATGTTATCATAATTCCTGAAACAGAATCACAAATCAACATTGCGCCTTTTATTTATGATTATCTCAGTCTAATGGTACCTTACAGAGTGGTTCATCCTGAAAATGAAAACGGTGAAACTGCTTGTGACCCTGATGTTATTAATAGAATTAGTAATACATCAGAGCAAAAAGATACTGACCCTCGTTGGGATAAATTAAAAAATTTGAACATAGACTAATATAAATCGATAAAAAGTAAGTTGAAATGCCAAATCCAAAACATAGGTTTTCAAAAACCAGGACAGCAAAAAGAAGGACGCACTACAAGGCCGTTGTACCTACTATTGCAATTTGTTCTAATTGCGGAACTTCAGTATTATTTCACAGAGTATGTCCTGAATGTGGATATTATAAAGGAAAACTTGCAATTGAAAAATCAACTACAGCATAGTTCTGTCTTGCATTCTAACTCAAAACCAGTCAGATGAAAATCGGACTTGATGTTATGGGCGGCGACTTCGCCCCTGTATCAACAATTTCCGGTGCTATTCTTGCCTTAGAGCATTTGGCACCAAAGGATGAGATTGTTCTTATAGGTGATCAGGATAAGATACTAAGTGAACTCAGTAAACATAATGTGCCTGAGGGATCTTTTAGAATAGTCCATGCCAATGATGTTATTGAAATGGGGGAACATCCTACCAGAGCGCTTTTAAAAAAGCCTCAGTCAAGTATCAGTATTGGTTTTGAACTTCTAAAACATAAACATATTGAGGCTTTTACGAGTGCCGGAAGTAGTGGAGCTATGCTTGTTGGCTCAATATACAGTGTTAATAACATACATGGGGTAATAAGGCCCTGTACCTCTGCAGTGCTCCCACAAGAAGCCGGAGGGATAAGTATTTTACTTGATGTTGGTACTAACCCTGATGCAAAACCTGACGTGATGTATCAGTTTGGGCTCCTGGGTTCTATCATGGCCGAAAGTGTCTATAGAATTAATTCCCCGAGAGTTGCTCTGCTTAATATAGGTCAGGAAGAGGAGAAAGGTAATCTGTCGTCGCAAGCTGCCTTTCACCTAATGAAGAATTCAATGGATTTTAAATTTATTGGTAATATTGAAGGTCGCGATATACTTCGTAATAAGGCTGATGTTATTGTTTGTGATGGATTTACAGGAAATATTCTCTTAAAGAATATTGAGGGGATGTTCAGAATTATGATGAAACACAACCTTACTGATTCTTATTTTGAAAGATTTAATTATGAGCAATATGGAGGTACTCCTATTCTTGGAATTAATTCAAACGTTATTGTTGGTCATGGAATTTCAAATGATATTGCCATCAAAAACATGATACTATTAGCCCGTGATGTTCACGAAGCCAAACTTTCACATAAGATTAAAAAAGCATTAGCTCGCATACCTGAAGAATTATTTTAAAAAAATTTCGAATACCGACTATAATGACTAAAATAAGAGCTGCTATTACTGGTGTTGGAGGGTTTGTACCTGATTACATTCTCACTAATGAAGAACTTAGCCACATGGTTGAGACTTCTGATGAGTGGATTATGACACGCATTGGTATCAAAGAGAGAAGAATTCTTAAGGGTGAAGGTAAAGCTACATCCGATATGGGTGCAGAAGCGGTTAAACAACTATTAAAAAAGACAAACACTGACCCTTCTGAAATAGATATGCTTATTTGTGGTGTTGTTACACCTGATATGCTTTTCCCTGCTACAGCTAACATTATTGCAGATAAAACCGGTATTAAAAATGCTTTTGGCTTTGATGTAAATGCAGGTTGTTCTAGTTTTCTATATGCCCTGACAACTGCAACAAAGTTTGTTGAATCAGGTACTCATAAAAAAGTTATTGTTGTTGGTGCAGATAAAATGTCATCAATTGTAGATTATACAGACAGAGCTACCTGTCCGATCTTTGGAGATGGTGCTGCTGCTGTTCTTCTTGAACCTTCAACCGAAGAGGTAGGAGTATTTGATTCTATCTTAATGAGTGATGGAGTTGGTCGTACTCATTTGCATCAAAAAGCAGGAGGGTCCCAAAAGCCTCCTACTCACGAAACAATTGAGGCAAGAGAACATTATATTTATCAGGAAGGCCAGCCAGTATTTAAATGGGCTGTTAGTAAAATGGCTGATGTTTCCGTTCAAATGATGGAGCGTAATAATTTAACAGCCGATAATCTTACCTGGCTGGTACCTCATCAAGCCAACTTAAGAATTATTGATGCAACCGCAAACCGCATGGGCTTAGATAAAGAAAAGGTAATGATCAATATACAACGTTACGGTAATACAACTTCCGCAACTTTACCTTTATGCCTTTGGGAATGGGAAAGCAAACTTAGAAAGGGTGATAATATTATTCTTGCTGCTTTTGGCGCAGGTTTTACCTGGGGGGCACTATATTTAAAATGGGCCTATGATGGTAAATTAAATGGTAAATCAACCCAACCTGAACTCGTATAAACCCAGGTAGAGGAATATCCTATTTCTTTAAGTTCCTTTTCTGCTTCATTAAAAAATGAACTAAGCTCTTTAGGCTGGTGTGCATCACTGCTTAGTACAACCCCTATATCTTTATCTTTTAATAATTTCAAAATATTATCTCCTGGGAAAAGACTTTCGCTGCGTTTTTTATATAATCCTCTGGTATTTACTTCAACTAGTAAATTTTTATGTGCTATTAAATCGATAGTTTCATTGATCAATGATTGATACCACTGATCCGCTTCACTAAACCATCTGTTTTTGTTATGCATTTTAACCTTGTCGAGGTGCCCTATGACATCAAAGGTTTCCTTTTCAATCATATTGTTGAGCTGATGCCAATATGCGGTTACTGCTTTTTTAATATCACCTTCAAATATTGTTTTAACACCCTCATCATAAATCTCTGATTTAGGACCATCAATAAACCACAAATCATTATCGTTGGAGAAGTTCTTTACCAAATGAACACTACCTATGATATAATCAAGTCTGTTTGTGTCTTTTAGATCGGAGAAAGATTCACTAACTCCCGGAATATAATCAGCTTCAAGACCACAAAA
>JBLMZZ010000070.1:0-3968 GCA_050259095.1 Omnitrophica WOR_2 bacterium
ATAACTTCGTTACCAAGCGTGGAATTTGTAAGGGTAATAACTCAAAGATTTCATGGACTCAGGTAGAAACCGGCTCAGCAATTACCTGGAAATACCCGAGTGTGATTTTAATGGGTGATAATTCAACCGGAGAGTTTTACTCGGTAGCAGTTACCAATAACTATCAGCAGGCAGATACCGGCACCAAGATGATTCATCTTGGGAAGAATACCCGAAGCACAATTATCTCAAAAGGTATTTCAGCGGGACAGAGTAACAACAGTTATCGTGGATTGGTCAAGATGACCAAGCGTGCAGAGAACGGACGCAACTTTTCGCAGTGCGATTCACTGTTACTTGGTGATAAGTGTGGTGCGCATACATGGCCATATATAAAAACTGAAAATAAAAGTTCGATAGTGGAACATGAAGCAACGACTTCTAAAATTTCTGATGATCAACTCTTTTATTGCAATCAGCGTGGAATCAGCACAGAAAGTGCCATTGGCCTTATTGTGAATGGTTATGCGCGCGAGGTCCTGAAGCATTTGCCAATGGAGTTTGCTGTTGAAGCTCAGAAATTATTATCCATCAGTCTTGAAGGCTCAGTCGGTTAAACATTTAAGTAAGTCTGAACGAATATTACAGGCAGTGATTGAGTAAATTTTTATTCCAGTGATAAGATAAAACATTTAAAAAGTACCAGAACTAATCAATAAAGAATTATGCTCGTAATTAAAAATTTAAGGGTAGCAATTAACGGCAAGGAAATCCTAAAAGGTGTAAATCTCGAAGTAAAAGCCGGTGAAGTGCATGCTATCATGGGTCCAAATGGAACAGGGAAAAGTACCCTTGCATCTGTAATTGCAGGTCGTGATATTTATGATATACTTGAAGGCGAGATCACTTTTAATGGAAAGAACATCTTAGATATGCCGGTTGAGGACAGGGCATCTGAGGGCATCTTTCTTGGATTCCAGTACCCTGTTGAAATCCCTGGTGTGAGCATGACCAATTTTATGCGTACAGCTGTCAATGAACAGCGTAAGTACAAAGGTCTTGATCCAATGGCTGCGGATGTTTTTTTAGCTAAGATGGAAGAGAAGAAAAAAGTTCTTGAAATCCAGTCAAAGCTCAATAATCGTTCAGTGAATGAAGGCTTTTCGGGTGGAGAAAAAAAGAAGAATGAAATCTTCCAATTGGCAATGCTTGAACCTCAGTTGGCAATTCTTGATGAAACCGATTCAGGTCTTGATATTGATGCATTGAAGATTGTAGCCAATGGTGTTAACCGACTAAGACGTCCCGACAATGCTTTCTTAGTCATTACGCATTATCAGAGGTTACTGGAATATATAGTTCCCGACATTGTGCATGTACTTTTTGATGGTCGCATTGTAAAATCAGGAGGTAAGGAACTTGCACTTGAGCTTGAAGAAAAGGGATATGAATGGATTAAAGCAAGCCTGGTTTAACTCAGGGTTAATTATGGAAGAAATTGTAAATCAAAATATAAAAGACTCCTTAATAGAGCATTTCAACAACAACCTGCCATTTATTGGCAAAGTTGACAGTAAGCGTATTTCAAAACTACGTGAGGATGCTATTGAGAGTTTTAAAGAGAACGGTTTTCCTACTGTTAAGCTGGAAAAATGGAAAAACACGGATCTTACAAGTGTGCTTGATCGCTCTTATTTGTATCCTGTCAATCCACAAGCACAATATGCTAAAACTGATGAACTCTTTAGATGCGAAGTGCCGGGATTTGATACCTTATCAGTCACCGTATTAAACGGTTGGTTTGTAAATGGTGGTATGCCATTGACAAAATATAGCAATGGGATGATAGTAGGTAGTCTGAGAGCTGCTTTTAATGAGTTTCCCGAGCTTATTGAGAAGCACTATGGTAAGTATGCCGACTTTAAAACCCATGGCCTTACAGCGCTTAATTCAGCGCTTGCAATGGATGGTATATTTATTTATGTACCCGATAATGTAGTAGCCGAAAAGCCTCTGCAAATGGTTAGCGTTATCAATATGGATGAAGATTGTATGATTCAACTTCGCAATCTCATTATACTTGGTAAAAATGCCGAACTTACATTAGTGCAATGTGATGATTCAATTGATGACCACCGAAGCTTTATTAACACAGTATCGGAGTTTTACATCGGCGAAAATGCTAAACTTGATCATTATAAACTTCAAAATATAAACGACCACACTACTCTTATTAACTCCAGTTGGTTTGAAGTAGAGCATTTTGCCGACTTGTCAACTAATGGCATAAGCTTAAATGGTGGCTTTATAAGAAATGAATCCTATGCACACCTTGCCGGAAGTGGTGCTAATGCCGACATATTGGGATTGTACCTGATGGACAGGAATCAACACATAGATAACCAGGTATTTGTAGATCACGCATCACCCGATTGTACAAGTAATGAAAGATTCAAGGGTATTCTTGATGATCATGCAAGTGGTGTCTTCAACGGTCATATCCTTGTAAGAAGAGATGCCCAGAGGACCAATGCCTATCAAAATAACCGCAACATATTAATTTCCGACAAAGCTGTTATAGATACCAAGCCGTTTCTTGAAATATATGCCGACGATGTAAAATGTAGTCACGGAGCTGCGGTAGGTCAACTTGATGCTGAATCAATGTTTTACCTTCGATCAAGAGGGATTTCTTTTGAGAATGCCCGAATGCTGCTAATGTATGCTTTTGCAGCTGAGATTGTGAACAAGATTTCCATTGAACAGCTTCGAAACAGAATAGATGATCTCGTGAAAAAAAGATTACGCGGTGAATTGTCAATTTGCGATCAATGTGTGTTACATTGTAATGCGCAGGAGCAAAAGATTGCTTTTAAGATTGATATGAGCCGTATTTAATGAATTAATCAGGAGGTAAAAAGATTAATGGAAAAACAGACGCAACTCTTCGACCCTATGGTTATACGCAGGGACTTTCCGGTACTTCTTCAAAAAGTAAATAACCGGCCCCTGGTTTATTTCGATAATGCAGCTACTACTCAAAAACCGCAACAGGTAATTGATGCTATCGTCGATTACTATCGCAATTATAATGCAAATGTGCATCGTGGCGTACATCATCTTAGTCAGAAAGCCACTGTTGCTTTTGAAGCTGCCCGTGAAAATATCCGTCAGTTCATTAATGCGCGTTATCATCACGAAATTATCTTTACGCGTGGAACTACTGAATCTATTAACCTTGTAGCTTCAACATGGGGCAGGCAAAACATCAGAGAAGGTGATGAAATCCTGATTACAGAATTGGAACATCACTCTAATATAGTTCCATGGCAAATGCTGTGTGAAGAGAAGAAAGCGCATCTCATAGTAGTACCGGTAACTGAAGATGGTACACTTGACATTGTGGCTTTGAATAATTTGTTGGGCCACAGGACTAAATTACTTGCCATTACCCATGTTTCAAACTCATTGGGTACCATTACTCCTCTTAAAGATATCATTGCAACTGCGCACTCAAACAATACACTTGTGCTGGTTGATGGGGCACAGGCATTATCACATCTAAAAGTAAATGTTCAGGACCTCGATTGCGATTTTTACGCTTTCTCAGCTCATAAAGTATATGGGCCCATGGGCATTGGGGGACTTTACGGAAAAGAAAAGATACTCGATAGTATGCCTCCTTATCAGGGTGGTGGTGAAATGATTAAATCAGTTTCATTCGAGAAGACATTATACAATGAACTACCTTTTAAATTTGAAGCCGGTACACCAAATGTAGGTGATGCCATTGGTTTTGGGGCCGCACTTGATTATATATCAGCACTGGGAATTGAGAATATTGCTGCTTATGAAAAGGACCTTTGTAATTATGCCAGTCAAAGGTTGTCGGAGAATAAAAATATAAGGATTATTGGAACGTCATCATGCAAAGCATCAGTCATTTCATTTTTAATCGACAAGATACATCCTTATGATGCCGGAACAAT
>JBLMZZ010000071.1:0-8784 GCA_050259095.1 Omnitrophica WOR_2 bacterium
GGTGTTGAAGCTTCAACTGCTTCATCATTTAACCACTTTTATCCATATCTCGCTTGTCCACCAAATTCCACTGATGTTTATGTATTTTGGAATGAAATGAATACTGATCAAGACTTAAATGGAATCTTCGGACAAAAAATATCTTCCTCCGGTAACAGGATGTGGGGAAATACAGGAATGACCTTCATACCACTCACAGCTGCAACAATCACTCCATGGGGAGCTGAATATTCACCTGATGATATGGTTCTTCTGTATAGTGAAGGAGATGCTGTAAATGAAAATCTTAAAGCAATGAGAATTGCAACAGATGGTTCATTTGCATGGCCCGCTCAATTTATCACCATAAGCTCTGCTGTTTCCTCAAAAGTGCATATCGAGTTAAGCGAATTTAATAACGGCCAATGGATCGTTTCATGGGAAGATAACCGTGTTGATTCAGATGATATCTATGCACAGAATTTCTCAATTGATGGCACATTAGGTCCTTATCAACTAACTTATGGAATAATACAGGGACATGTAACACTTACCGGTGGAAATGGCAATGTTACTCAGGTTATCGTTTCAGCGGGTACAAACTCAACACTTCCCGACCCATCAGGTGATTACATATTAAATGTAGAAACAGGAACATTACAGGTTACCGCATCCTTAAATGGTTATTATCCTGATACAGTAAACAATGTTATTGTACTGGAAAATCAAACGACCAATAATGTTGATTTTGAATTGATTTCAATTCCTACCTCCGGTTATATTGAAGGCACTGTTGAAATAATGAACGGTGCAGGAGATGTTACACAAGTACTGGTTAGTGCCGGTGAAGTAACTACAAATCCTGATGCTACAGGACATTACAGTATGGAAGTTGGTGTTGGTACATGGGATGTATCGGCAAGTCTTGAAGGTTACCTAACTCAAACCAGATCAAACGTTGCTGTTCTACCGGGTGACATAACTCCGGGAATTGATTTCCAACTCTCTTTATTACCAACAACAGGATTCTTATATGGAACAGTCACTATAGAAGGTGATATGGCTGATGTTACTCAGGCAGTTATTACTGCGGGGTCAATTTCTGTTAGTCCGGATCCTACCGGAGATTATATACTTGAATTACCTGTTGGTGACATGCAAGTGACTATTGCTCATCCTTATACACAATCAGATACCGCAATGGTTAACATTTTACCCGGTGGAAGCACAAACCAGGATTTCCAACTTCTTATGCTGAGAAGAGATATGGTTGTTAAGGCAATTTCAATTGGCACTTATGAGTATTTATATGGTACTGAAGTTAGTATTACCGGACCGGAGCAGACATACACAGGCATTATTGAGAATGATTCGCTGGTATTTAGTCAGGTTCCATATGGTCACTATCTTGGTGAAGCAAATTATATGAATTCTTATTCTGACACTGCCGATACTACTATTGATCAAAACAATCAAAATGTCAATTTCTTTATGCTAATTGAGAGTGCAAAATCAGATATTTATCAGCCTTTACTGATAAGTCCAAATCCGGTAAGTGCAACAGGAACATTAGAGATTAAAACCGACAGGAAAGCTGAAGGTACATTGTTCATTTATAATTCATTTGGCAGAAAAGTATCTGAAATTTATTTAAAAACTGATAACCAACAGAATTTTCCTGTTACTTTGCTTTTTAATAAACAGAATGTTGAAGACGGGATTTATTTTCTGCATTTTGTTTCTGGTAATGAGCATTTCATGTCAAGGTTAATCATTAAAAATTGATTTAGCCAACAAGTTCAAATAAGTACTAACTAATAATTTTAAAGATTAATGCGTAAATTTTCACTGTATCTCGTATCAATGATTCTTTTGATTTCTGTTGCCTGTCAACGCAAATCAAGTAAAATCCCTGAAAACTTACCCGCTGGAATGCATGCTGCAACAGTAATTGAAGCTAAACAAGCAGCTAACTATTCTTATTTCATGGTTTTCGAGGATAACAATAAATTTTGGATGGCTACTTCTATTCTTGATGCAAAAGCCGGAGATGTAATTTATTACACAAAAGCTTTTGAGATGAAAGATTTTAAGAGCAAAGAGCTTAACAAAACTTTCCCATCAATTATGTTTGTAGAAGATGCATCACTATCTCCTGAACCTCCGAAGCAAGTATCACCCGGAAAGGCTAACCCTTCAAAGGTGAATGACCTTCAAATATCAAAAGCTCCCGGTGGAATTACTATTGGTGAGCTTTATAAAAACCTTGAAAGTTATTCAGGTAAACAAGTTAGCATCAGAGGAATGATTGTGAAGTATAACCGTAACATCATGAAGAAAAACTGGGCACATATTCAAGATGGTACAAGCAGTGAAAAAGGATATGATTTAACTGTTACAACAGCTGATTCACTTGCTGAAGGTAAAATTGCAATATTCACCGGAACTATTGAATTAAATAAAGATTTTGGTTACGGGTATGTTTACGATGTTATCATGCAAGATGCAAAAACTACAGAAGTAGAAGACCCAAATGCAGGAATTTAATTCCTATTTATTCTTAAAGTTTAATATTTGAACAACAAAAGGAGATTGCGACTAGAGCGTAATCTCCTTTGTTCCAAATAAGTTAATCGAAAGTCTTATTCCCGTTTGCCTATACTTTAAATCTTCAAAACCGGTGAAAACACCCAGATTGAAAAGTATACTGCCTATCCCGTAACCCACTTCCATATAATTTTTATTTATCGGAGTATAAAGATGGCTGAAAAACAAACTTTCGGTCCATAAACGATTCCTTAACACAGGTAACCTTTTCAGTGCAATAAAAGGTGATTTATACTGAAAATGTGAAACTATATAATGATCATTGGTACTGTTACTGTAACTATCCAGTAGTAAAAAATATGGAAAGAATTCTTTTACCCCTGCTATAAGAGGACGCTTTGCAAAGTGTTTGAATTCATTAAACCACATTGACTTTGTATTTACAAAATAACCTGCTTCTATTTTATAATTAAAGAAATTGGTCATTCCAAGTCGCTTTTGATGTCGCACTTCAAAACTAAGCAGATCATAATCAGTATCAAACATTCCTACAGGAAGTCCTTTTCTCCAGGTTAATTTGAATTCAGGGTAATCATTATACTGCCAATATGGTTGTTTGACACCATTTTTGATGTAATAAAAGGGCATTGGTTTGTATTTAACAGCAACTTCAAAGGAAAAATCCTGATGATTTGCCATTTTGTACAAAGGATTCTCCGGAATGTTTGGCTCATATTCTTTTTTATCCCGATAAAAGAAAGAGTAGTTTGAAACATTCTTGAGTATTGTATTATCCGCAAAATAGAGGTTGCCTATCACTGTGAAATCGTTTAACAATTCATGCTCGTAAGCCAAATCAGCATATGAAGCATGATAAAAACGGGCAGGGTTTTCTCTGAATATCAATGCTTCAATGGTAGTCTCCAGTGGATGAATACCATCAGTATTATAATCTCTTGATTGTTGTCCGAATTTAAAGCCCACCTTATACTCGTTACCTATTGAATGGCTAAACCCCAAAACCTCCCAGAATAATGCCTTCCTGGCAAATGCATATCCTATCATTGGCTGAATTCCAATAATATCTCTTGTTTTTAACTTCTTACTAAAAGTTGCACTAGTATGGTACTGTAATCCATCCACCAGATTAAAATTTAAACTGAATGGATTGATAAGTCCCCTTGTGCGGAAAGTATATACTGTGTCAAATCTAAGGTACCCTCCCAAAATTAAATTCCCAAACTTAAACTTCGGTGTTTTTTTTGCTACTGAGTCAGTATCATGTACTGTAGTTAACGCTAGTGAATCATGCACTCTCAAACTTTTTAATTCACTTAATGTAAGTGGGATTGGTCTAATCTTATTCCAGAAAGAAGAATCCTGTTTTCGTGCATTACTGTCAACTACGGTTTTATAAGATTCAACATACTGATGATTAAACCTAAGTGAATCTTTAATACGTAATTCCTCTTGCTTCTGTTGAATGCGGGCAATCTTGTAAGCTTGAGCAGTGTTAGGGTTTTCAATCTGTAGTAATTGATTCAGCATTTTTTGCCTTTTATCAATCTTTGTCTTTGTTTTCTCGTGAAAAGCAATTGCCTTTGGTGATTTTGAAACTAACCTTGGTAATGGTTTTATATATCCCGGAACGTTTACTGACAGTTCTTTATATCGAATAGAAGTATTATAATTAAATGTACCACTATTTCCCATCAAGTCCATATCAATCTTCATCCTGTTTGAAATTGGCAACCAAGCTCCTTCTTTTACCACCTCATAATTTTGGGTAAGTGCCAACTTCACACCCAATTGTTCCTCCTTATAAATATCAAGATTACTAATACACCATAAACCATCTACTATATAAAGAGTCCCTTCAATATATTGGGCACCTTTGCCTTTAGGCAAGATTGTTATTTTATCAACTGAATAGGTATCATAATTTGTCCTTCCTTCAAATTTGAAGTTATAGTAATTAAATGCACCCGGAAGAATCGGTGAATATGCGGCACCAAAGCCATCAGGCTTGTAAATATTGCCTGAAATAAATCCTATTGCATTATTAGATTGATCCTGACCAAAATCGGGGAATGTACTTTTGATCGATATAACCCTTTGCCGGGTAAAATCAGGTGATGTAAAATCAATCTCATTCACTGATTCCTGCAGGTAGGTTTCTCCTTCTTTAATATTAAATTCTTTAAGATCATCCTTTGCCATCAGTTTTATCAGCTTTGATATGCTCTTGATATACAAGCTTCCTTTGATGTAAACTTCTGCTTCAAACGACTTAACAAGGTTAGCATATTCAGGAGCTTTTGCAATCACATTTCGCATAATCCTATAAGCCGGATCTTCTTTTCCTGATATGACCACTGTACTTAGGTCGTAAACCATATCGGGTAACACAATATGCAATGGTGCAGTTGACTTGTTTACATCAACGGTCTTAATGACAGGTTGATATCCAAGACTCTGAAATACGCAAACGTAAGTACCGGCTTTGAGTTTAAGCTCGAAATAACCATCAAGATTTGCAGCTGCCCCCAACGACAGCTCCCTTATATATACTGTTGAAAAGGGGATTGGATTACCATTTGTATCTTTAATATCACCAAGCAAAACCTGAGAAGATAACTGGCTTTCACATATAATACTGAAAATCAGGAAGAGGAAGAATTTATTCATTTATAAGATCTAAATTGTAAAATTAACTGAAACGAAGACGTTTTTACACTGATAAAGTTACATTAACAAAATATAACAATCCAAATCTTATCCGTTTAATAAATTGTTAATCCCAAAAAGGAAACTTTTACTTGCATAATGATCTAAATATTATTATCTTAGGAAATTAAAAGCTTAACTACAATGGACGATGAAATGATATTTTTACATGGTGATGTAACATCTGATCACATTGCAGAAATCCGAAAAATATTCAGTACCGACGATGTCTTTAGGGTCATAAGTAAAGATACTCCTATATCTAAAGGATTTGTACAGGCTGTTATCCGTCGATATAATATTATAGATTATAGTGAAAAAGTTTCATTGGATGTCCTGTTATCAGGTGAATATGAAAGTTTACTTAAAATTGCCCATTATTTCAAAAGCATAGGTAGTGTCGTCAATTTCATTGGTCTTGATTTGTTAATAGATTATGAAAAGCATCAATTTTCATTACTTTATGTTGCACCAACCAATTTATATATCTCAGGCCTTAAATTGCTTAAGAAAGATTTGCTTAAAATTAGAGATTCTATCCCACAAGGTGGTTGTGTAAAATACTTTATTGAAAACGAACATCACGCAAAAATTATTAATTGTGATTCTTTTAAAGATGTTTACGAAATATTAAAGAATCCAACATAATAATTAATAATAGAGTAAGCTGTAATAGCCTTTAATGCATTCCGGATAATATGAATTATTGTGCTTAGAATGGAGAGCTGATGGGACTTAAGGATAATTTGATAAAAAATGAATTATCTTTGATTTTAGATACCGGAACAATAATCCGGAATTGCTGTTTTTTTGATTAATGGTTCAAAAACCTTTAATTGCATGAAAAACTTTCTTTTATTGATTATCAGCTCTTTACTTATATTTACAGTAAATGCTCAGGATGATGAACTTCAAAACTCAAATCCTTATACTACCCCGGTAGTCGGAATCATTCCTAACCTAACAGATGATCAATTACTTGATGTAGTTCAGCGGCAAACTTTCCGTTATTTCTGGGATTTTGCACATCCTGTTAGTGGTATGGCAAGAGAAAGAAGCAACACTACTTTCGATTATGGAAATGAAGTGGTGACTATCGGTGGTACAGGCTTTGGAATCATGGCTACTATTGTAGCTACACATCGTGGTTGGATAACCAGGGATTCAGCTGCTTATCACTTATTGAAAATCGTAAAGTTTCTTTCTAAGGCTGATGCTTATCATGGGGCTTTCCCACACTGGATGAATGGTGCTACCGGTAAAACTATACCTTTTAGTCGTAAAGATGACGGTGCTGATCTGGTTGAAACTTCCTATTTGTTTCAGGGACTTTTGACTGCACGTCAGTTCTTTAATGCTGATACTCCACTTGAATCTGATTTAAGAAGGCGTATTAACTGGCTCTGGGACGATGTTGAATGGGATTGGTTTACCAATGGTGGCCAGCACGTATTATACTGGCATTGGAGTCCAAATAATGGATGGGCTATGAATCTCCCTATAAAGGGATATAACGAGTGCTTAATAACTTATGTTATGGCCGCTTGCAGTAGAAGTCATCCCATTGATGCTGCTGTTTATCATGAGGGATGGGCGAAAAGTGACTCTTTCATTAATGGAAAAACTTATTACGGTTTTCGCCTTCCACTTGGTTTCAATTATGGAGGCCCATTATTCTTTGCCCACTATTCATTTCTCGGACTTGATCCAAGAGGCTTGCAAGACAGATATGCAAATTACTGGGAACAAAATGTAAACCACACATTGATTAACCGGGCTTATTGCATTGAAAATCCGCATCATTATACCGGATATGGTAAAATGTGCTGGGGTCTTACTGCAAGCGATGACCAGGATGGCTACAGTGCTCATGCACCTGATAATGATCTCGGTGTCATTACACCAACAGCCGCACTATCTTCATTCCCATATACTCCAGAATATTCAATGCAAGCCTTACGAAATTTCTACTACAATCTCGGTGATAAAATATGGAGTGACTACGGTTTTGTTGACTCATTCAACGAAACTAAAGGTTGGTATGCTAAATCACATCTTGCAATAGATCAGGGTCCAATCATTATTATGATTGAAAACTATCGCTCACGCTTATTGTGGGATCTTTTTATGAGTTGTGAAGAAGTACAGGCAGGACTTAAAAAACTTGATTTTAAGATACTTAAAAATTAATGTTATAGATGAAGCAACCTTTACTCTCGATTATACTATTATTTATTTTTTCAGTTGTAAGTGCGCAGAAAGCTTCTACGTACTGCAATCCCATGAACCTCGATTATGGGTACACTCCCATTCCTAACTTCTCCGAAGGTGGCAAACACCGTGCAACAGCTGATCCGGTAATCACTTTATTTAAAGGTGATTATTATCTCTTCTCCACAAATCAATGGGGTTATTGGTGGAGTCATGATCTTTCTGACTGGCATTTTATATCTCGTCATTTCCTGAAACCATACAATGAAGGTTATGATGATTTATGCGCTCCGGCTGTTTGGGTGCAAGGTGATACTCTCCTTGTCTTTGGCTCAACTTATACCTCCGACTTCCCCATTTGGATGAGCACAAACCCTAAATCAGGAGAATGGAAAGAAGCCATTGACTCCCTAACAATCGGTGGTTGGGATCCTTCTTTCTTCGTTGATGACGATGGAAAACTTTACATGTATAATGGAAGCAGTAATGAATTCCCTATTTATGGGATAAGGCTTGACAGGAAGACTTTTCAACCATTTGGAACAAGAAAAGAACTCCTGCTTCTTGATGAAGATCGCTTTGGATGGCATCGCTTTGGTGAGTATATGGATGATACTTTCTTAAAGCCCTTTATTGAAGGTTCATGGATGAATAAACATAATGGAACATACTATCTTCAATATGGAGCTCCTGGTACCGAATTCAGTGGCTATGCTGATGGTGTAGCAGTTGCTGACAATCCTCTGGGACCATTCACCCATCAATCCATGCCGTTTTCTTATAAACCCGGCGGTTTTGCAAGAGGTGCAGGTCATGGATCCACTTTTCAGGATGTTTGGGGAAATTACTGGCATGTGAGTACTATGGCCATTTCAGTCAAAAATAACTTTGAAAGACGCATAGGTATATGGCCCGCAGGGTTTGATGATGAAGGAATCCTTTATTGTAATACTGTCTTTGGTGATTACCCTCATTATCTCCCTAATGGCACTGAGAATCATCTTGAAAGCAGATTTACAGGATGGATGCTTCTAAATTATAATAAACCTGTTACCGTTTCCTCTACTCTTGGCGGATACTATCCAAATTATGCGGTTGACGAGAAAATACAGACCTATTGGAGTGCCACAACAGCTGATCGAGGTGAGTGGATCACTACCGATCTTGGTGATATATCAACAGTAAAAGCTATTCAAATTAATTATGCCGATCAGGATGCAGAATTTCTTGGTAAATCGAGTGGTGTATTTCACCAATATAAGCTATGGTATTCTAAAGATGGCGTAAAATGGAATATCCTTGTTGACAAGAGTAAAAACA
>JBLMZZ010000072.1:0-18400 GCA_050259095.1 Omnitrophica WOR_2 bacterium
CTGATTATTAATAAAGAATCCGGGGTGGTTTGTTTAAATAGCGTTTTATGAAAAAAGCGTTGCTCTATATCCTCTTAATATTAAGCCTCAGTAGTTTTACTGTTGGTCAAAAAGCATCCGATTATCTCAAAGCTGCCCTTTCAGCAACAGAACAAAAGCATTATAAACAAGCAATTACGTATTGTGATCTGGCTGTTGCCGCTAACAGTACTTATAATGCAGCCTATTTTCACAGAGGATATAATAAGTTTATGTTAAAAGATTATGCAGGCGCTATCGTTGATTTTAGCGTGTGTATTGACCTCAATTCAGATTATATTGATGCATATCTATATAGGGGCCTGTGTCAGCAAAAAAGAGGCAATAACTTAGCTGCTACAAGAGATTATAACTTAGCCCGCCAAATAAATTCTGTTCAAACCTTGGCCTTTATAACTGGTAATTTTTTTAGATCAGGATTCCGGTCTAAATAATTACGTTCTTTACAATCTTTCCTAAAAGATACTTCATTTAACCTGGCAATCAATTCCGGTTAGAGATGTTTAAGTAATACCATTTATTAAAATCTTTCTCAAAAGAATCTTCGTTAAACCTGACAATCTAGCCAGGCAAGAGATGTTTAAATGATGAAATTCCTTAAGATATTCTTTCCTACAAAACCTTGTTTATGGCTTCAATTCTTTGCTTTAATGGAGGATGAGAGTAATATGCCTTTACATACCATGGATTAGGATTTAAATCCGACATATTGTTGGCTGTTAGTTGCTTCAATGCAGTAATGAGTGAGCTTCCCGATGATTTCAATACCGCGTAATTATCTGCCTGAAACTCATGCTTGCGTGATATATAATTAGTTACCAGAGAAAGAACAAACGACACAGGACTGTACAAAATAACAAATATGATCATTCCAATATGAAATCCCGGGACAGTTCCCAATGCTGAATATATTGCCTGATTGTCGATGATAAGTGAGAATAAAAACAGCAATAGACCGGTTTGTATAATGGAGGTAATCAACCCTTTAATAGTATGTTTCTTTTTAAAATGGCCTAACTCATGCGCCAGAATTGAAATTATCTGGTCAACAGGTTGTGTGTTTATCAAAGTATCGTATAATACAATTCTTTTCTTCGATCCAAAGCCTGTAAAATAAGCATTAGCACGGGTTGATCGTTTAGATCCATTAATAACAAAAACTTTCTCTAATTTAAAACCTGTAACTGATGCCAATTCTTGTATCCTATTGCGCAAATCTCCTTCTTCAAGAGGTGTTTGTTTATTAAATAGTGGAACAATTATATTTGAATAAAGCATGCTGATTAAAAATGACAGAACAGATACCAATATCCATACCATCCACCAAAAATCAGTACCGAATTTAAAATACAGCCAGATTACAAGGTATAAAATAGGAAAACCTACCACCAATGCAATAAGATATGATTTAAGTTTATCGAGGATGTAGGTCTTTACAGTTGTGGTATTAAAGCCATATTTCTGTTCAATGACAAATGTTTCATACACATCAAAAGGAGTAGATAAAATATCTGATGCTAATCCAATGACTGCAAAGAAAACAATGCTTACAAAAATCTCATTTGATATAAAGCCTCTGATCCATTCATCCAGCAATGCAAAACCTGCCAATAACATGATAAATGTTAATAAAAATGAGAAGATTGAACTTATAACCGAAAACCTGTAAGTCTCCTTTTTATACTCCAGATAAGTAATGTACTTCTCAGAAGAATAAACATCTTTTAACTCTTCGGGAATAGGTTTATGCCTCCACCTATTATTAAAATATTTTAGTGTTTCGTTAATTATAAAATTAGCGATAAACAGAAATATTATAAGTGAGAACAACATATTTTCCATAACCAAGCCTCGTAAATCAACTATTTAACAATACCCGCTAACCTTATAAACTGCACATCCAATCAATTCGTGTATTAACAAATTCCAATTAATTAATGTCATAACCGAGGGTATTAGCAAATGGTCAGCATTTGTTAGTCGTATTCCTGTAATTTTTGATGTTGGATATGCTATTACTTTAATGCCCTGCTTTTTAAAAACAGCTTGAGCTCTTTTCATGTGCAAAGCTGATGTGATGAGAATAACAGTATCATTAATCTTGTTTTCAACAAGTAACTCTTTGGTGAATTTTGCATTTTCATAGGTATTCTTTGACCGCGATTCAAAAATTATATCCTCAGGATCAATGCCAATACCAACCAGATATTTCTTTATGAAAGACGCTTCTGTTCTATCCCTGTAAATTAAATGGCCCGAGCCTCCACTTATAACTATTTTACCGATAATTCCTTTTTGATAAAGATCAATTGTCTGCATCAGTCTGTCGGCACCTGTCTTGAATATTATTCTATCCGTTTGCTTGTCATACGAAGCAATATCCCCGCAAAGGAGCACTCCTGCAGGATATGATGGAATCTTTGAATTTGAAGGTAATAACTGACCATTACTTTTAAAAAGTGGACCTAATTGTTTTATATTTCTAACAGGTTGTTTACGTGGCAATTCACTCAGTGATTTCAGTGGCACTTCCCAAAGGTTTATAGCTTCATCACCAAGAAATGGATTAGTAAATAAAACCAACATTGCAAAGGAAATAAGGAGCATTCTTTTTTTTCTGGCCGATCTTTTACTGATCATACCGATTATCATGAAAATTATAATCCATCCAAGTGGATTTAGCAGATAACCCAGAATTTTTGAAATGTAGAAAAACATATTACCTATATCTAAATCCTTGTTTTGGGGATTGTAAAATATCCTTTTGCAAGTTCAATATGTGCTCTTTTAATATCCACCTGAATATTTTCTTATAAACCACTCAGTGCCCAATAATAAAATTAGCAGTATCATAAGAGGATAATAATCAATCAAGTCAGTAAAGTTCTTACGTGAGTAAGAAACCGCTTTAACGTCCTGACGTGCTTTTATATCCTTAGCTAATGATGAGAAATCCTGCGGATAATATGATTTGCCACCTGATACTTTTGCAATAGTGTTCAATAGTTTATGATCAGCTTTAAGGTTAACATCTTCAAGTTTAACGGCTGTAACAACAAAGCTACCTCGCTTAACCAGAAGTTCTCCTGCAATATCAGCTTTTGCTTCAAAAGTATATATACCAGGAGGGAAAGTCCCAATTCTTAATGAATAGCTTTGATCACCTGCCGAAAACGTATAATCAAACTTTTGTTTTTGCTCATTAATAATTTCCAATGTTACTTCTGGCTCCGTTATTGGTTCATAGCTTTTATTAAACAAGATAGCATTGAATTCAATGTTCTCATTTTCAGCATAAAAATTATTCCAATCAACCCTAAACCTGCTCTTATCACTTTGAGCTGTGAGATATTGAAACATCTTGGCAATCAGTTCATCGAAATTACTATGACTGGCGTTCTTTATATAATCAAAGATCCTCCACTTCCAGATACCTTCTCCTGCAATGATTCCAATTCTATTATCAACAGTCTCATTAAATAGAATAAGAGGCATATCAGTAGTTGTTGATCCAATAACTTGCTTTGCAAATACATCTATTGAGTTGGCAATATTGTATCCTGCCAATGGAGAAATGAGCGGAGGAACCGATTCAATGAACTTCTTCTGCGATTCAGTATAGAGGAACAGTGAAAATGAAGGATTTATGAGTGGTAAAGATTCATTAAAGGAACCTTTAAAGCCGGTTAAAATAAGTCCCAGATTAAGTGTATTAATTACCTGTATATTGCTTTGAGTGCCAATAATTAAAAGCAGAGGGGTCTTCGACTTGATGATACTATTTAACTGCGAAGTGAATGAATTATTAATTGAAGGAAGTTGGTTAAGAATAATGAGATTAAAACTTTCGGGTTTTTGAGATGAAAATTCTCCTGCTGAGAATATATAAGGCTCGAAGTTGTTGCTGTTTGATATTACCCGTTGTAGTGCTGCTACATCAGGATGAGGAGAATCAGTGATTATAGCAACCTTCATGCGGCTCTCTTTTACTTCAATAAATATCTCACGACTATTATTGCTTGTATTTGATTCACCTTCTATTTTACTAACACTAACCTTAAGCCGCATTAATCCTGTTTCCTTTGCTTCAAGTAAGGCAGGTACCGTTATTATTTGATTCGTTGAACTTATAGTAATCTCTTGAGAGAAAAGGGTGTTATCCTTTTGTGAAATCGTAACTGTGGCATGTTCTCCCTTTAATTCAATTGATTGTAGAGTTATTTCAACAGGAAAGCGATTCCCTTTGTAAGCAGTTTTATTGTGACTAACCTTTTGTATTCTAATATCCTTTCTTGAAGTAGTATCACCAAGGTTTATAGTATACACCGGATATTTACTATTCCTGACATTATATAAAGGATCAGAACCACTATTATAGATACCATCACTTGCTAAGATTACAGCACCTATATTGCGATTAAAATAGCGGGTATTAACCTCATTAAATAGTGATGAAATATCTGTTAACTGATCTTTGAAATCCGGAAGTGTATCAAGTAAGATTTGTTGTCCAAAATCATAAATATGAACCTCATAGTCACTCTCAAAACTTTTACGTAAACTCTCAATATTATTGATGAAGTCCTTTCTATAAAAACTTGAATCGGAATTCATCACAATAGATGAAGAATTATCAACTCCAATTATAATTGCAGGTTTTACTGTCGTACGCTTGATAGTTCTTATCATAGGCGACATAAGCAGAAAGGCCAGTAAAGTCGTTGCCACAAACCTAATGGTTGCCAGTAGCCATAATAATTTGCCACTATATTCAGAATTCTTCTTTCTAAAATAGAGGATACCGGTAATAAGAAGTCCAATAAGGATACAAGCGACAAAAAACCACCATGGATAGGCAGTTATCAGTTTAAAGTTCAAGATCTTTCTTTTTAATAAAGAGAGTATATTATAATAAATGAGTAAGGAAAATTCGCATTTTCCTTACTCATTCTTACTATTTATGAAAAGCGCTCAACTCAGAATAGCCAAGCATTTTACCTTTTTTATTATAAGTTTCTGTTCTAACTGCTCCTACATTCTTAGCAACCCACTGAATGGCTGAATTAGAAATCTTAACAGGTATCTTTAAATCAATATCGTAAGATAACTTGTAACATTCAAACGTTCCGGCCGGTGTTGTTACGTTTTCAATAGCCAGAACTTTCCGGTTATAGATGCTTACTCCCATTGAGATCATTCCCATACCAATGGTCATTTTCCCATCAGGTAATGTTTCTCCTACTTTAAGATTTGCAGGAAACAAAAGATCAGTAGCATCAATACTTGCTTCGGTATTTGATTGACCGGTAGCTGCACTCTGATTGAAGAAATTCTTCATATCCATGTAAAAAACACCGTCCTCACAACGCATAGTTAAATCCTGAGTGCCAAGTGATTTTTCTTTCTTATCAAGCTGTTCACTCTGAACCTTTATTTCAAGTCCTTTAGCAGTGTGTGTAACATCTGTTATGGTTTGTTTAGTAGTTCCGGCAAACTCTCCTTTATCATCATAACCTTTATTTTCAATAAAGGTGCCCTTTTCAATTGGATAGAAAGCTTCGCAATCTTGGGTGAAAGCATAAGAGGCTGTAAGTAAGCAGCATAAAAACAGAACAATTCTCTTCATAGGTTTTATAATTTTGTTAAAGACTAGTTTTCTATGTGTGCATACCACCACAAACACTTATCACCTGACCTGAAACGTATGATGATAGTTCCGAAGCAAGGAATAAAGCAACATTAGCAACATCCTCAGGTTTGCCACCTCTTCTAAGTGGTATTTGTTCAATCCAGGTCTTTCTTACTTCTTCTGATAGCTTAGCAGTCATGTCTGTTTCAATAAAACCCGGTGCAATTGCATTACACCTGATGTTACGTGAGCCAAGTTCCATTGCTATTGACTTTGTAAACCCTATTAATCCGGCTTTTGAAGCACTATAATTTGCCTGACCTGCATTGCCTTCTATTCCAACTACTGAACTCATATTTATAATCGTACCAAAGCGCTGTTTAATCATGATTCTTTGGATAGCTTTGGTCATATTGAAAACTGACTTTAGATTTACTTTAATTACAAGATCCCAATCAGCTTCTGACATTCTCATTAGAAGATTATCCCGTGTAATTCCAGCATTATTTACAAGTATATCAATCTTTCCAAATTCTGCTGACACTTTATTTGCAAGTTCTTCTGATGCTTCGAATGAGCTTGCATCTGAAGCATAACCCTTAGCTTTAATCCCGTAGGATGAAAGTTCATTTTCAAGTAATTCTGTTTGTTCATCAATTCTTAAATCTGAAAATGCAACATCAGCACCTTCCGAAGCAAAGCATAATGCAATTGATTTTCCTATTCCACGTGCCCCTCCGGTTATAAGAGCAACTTTTCCTTCTAATAACTTCATGATATTGGTTAGTTAGTTTAAAATTAAGCTTATTGTTAAATCTTTAATCAGTATTCTCTTGGTTTAATTGATCAAAGTTAAAATATTCCTGTGAATTACCTCTTATGATAAATGCAAAACCTTATTATTCCTGAGAAATCCAACGTACAAGATTAAAATCCTGACGATGTGGTAACAGAGGATGCTTTGGATAAAGTCGGAATGCAAAGTCATAAACACCAGCTTGTTCTGTTCGTATTTCAATAAAATAGTTTACAATATTCCCATCAACACCGGCTACGGTCATTTCCTCAATAAAAGCTATTTTCTTCACTTCATCATTTATCTTTTGTCCGAATAGCACTTCCAATCCAATATCGTTTGGTGTAAGTTCGTTTACATTGAGTACAATTTCAGCAACAAAATTCTCACCTAAACGCAATGGCTTTTTAGTAGAATCAGGCATGCTGACTGAAACAACTTCAATACTTTCCCAGCCTCTCGATATCTTTCTCTTCCAGGCAGCAAGTTGCCTTATCTTCTCATAACTATTTGCTTTAAGTTCACTTGACCTTTTTAGCAAGGGATTATAATATCTGTTGAAATAATCATCAAGCATTCTGCGCATTGTAAACTCAGGTGCAATTTCAGCGATAGTCTTTTTAATATAAGCAACCCATTTTTCGGGTATACCGTTTATATTACGTTCGTAGAATGCAGGTACTATTTCATTTTCAAAAGTATTATAAATATTTTCAGCATCCAACTCATCCTGGAATTGTTGATTGTCGTATGATCTCTCTTCTGAAAGTGCCCATCCGGCACCTGGTTTATAACCTTCGGCCCACCATCCGTCAAGTACGCTGAAATTAACAACCCCATTCATTACAGCTTTTTCACCCGATGTACCCGAAGCTTCGAGTGGGCGAGTTGGCGTATTAAGCCACACATCAACCCCTTGTACGAGCTTGCCAGCCAACGTCATGTCGTAATTCTCAACAAAGATTATTTTTCCAACAAACTGTGGCATAACAGAAACTTCCACTATTCGTTTAATAAGATCCTGACCCGCTTTATCTGCCGGATGAGCTTTTCCGGCAAAAATAAATTGAACCGGACGTCCTGCATTATTTACCAACCGATCAAGTCGTTCCATATTTGTGAAAAGCAAATGAGCTCTTTTATAAGTGGCAAAACGTCGGGCGAATCCTATGGTTAGTGTATTTCCATTTATTGTGTCAAGGGTCTTTATGATTTTCTTTGGATTTTCCTGACGCATTTTAAGATCCTCTGCAAGTCGCGTTTTTACATTGCCAATCAGAGTATGACGATGAGATTGTCGTAATTGCCAAATCTCTTCATCGGGAACATCCATAATCTTCTTCCAGCGATCTTTCTCAAATTGTTTTTCAAGGAAATCATCACCAAAAACCCGGGTATATAAGTTTTGCCATTCTGCTGATGCCCATGTTGGTAAGTGCACTCCATTCGTCACATAACCAATATGCAATTCTTCGGGGAAGAACCCTTCATACATACCTGCAAACATCTCACGACTAACTCTTCCATGTATTAAACTAACTCCATTCATCTCTTGCGAGAGCTTTGCTGCCAGAACACTCATAGAGAATTTCTCATCGGTTTTATTCTCAACAAATCTGCCAAGATTCATGAAAGCATTCCATGAAATATTTAGTCGCTCAGCATAATGAGGTATATAGGCTCTAAGAATATCTTCACTAAAAGCATCATGACCAGCAGGTACGGGAGTATGAGTGGTAAATAGTTGTGTTGACCTGACAATTTCAAGTGCCTGATCAAATGAAAATCTCCTCTCACTGACTAATATGCGTAATCTCTCAATACCAATAAATGCTGCATGCCCTTCATTGCAATGATAAAGATCAGGAGTAAAGCCAAGTGCAGTTAACATTCTAATGCCACCCACGCCAAGTAATAGTTCTTGTTTAAATCTGGTATCCCAGTCTCCCCCATATAGTTGATGGGTGATAAACTTATCGGCTTCTGTATTGTCCTCAATATCACAATCCATCAAATAGAGAGGTATTCTCCCAACATCAAGCTTCCACACTTTAGCATAGAGATTACGCCCCGGCAAAGCAACTGTTATTTTTAGCCAGTCACCTGTTGAATTGCGAACAGGTTTAAGTGGCATATGGGTAAATTTCTGCGGATTATAGGTATTAACCTGATCACCATGAGCTGATAAAGTTTGCCTGAAATAACCATATCTATAAAGCAAACCAACACCAATCATATTAACATTTGAATCACTGGCTTCTTTAAGATAATCACCGGCAAGTATTCCAAGGCCTCCTGAAAATATCTGAACAGTATCATGAAGACCATATTCCATGCTGAAGTATGCAATTTGAGCTTTTGGCTTTCTTGCTGCTTTCTTCATGTACAATTCAAATTGCTCATAAATGGCATCAAGCTTTGAGGTGAACGCTTCATTAAGTTCAAGCTCATGCATCTGGTTTATTGTAAGTGATTCAAGCAATGCCATTGGATTATGGTTGAGTTCTTCCCATTGCTTTGGATCAATCATGCTAAATAACTCTTCAACTTCAGGATGCCATGTCCACCAAAGATTGCGCGAAAGTCGTTTTAATCCATTAAAACGTTCAGGAATACCCGGCTTTATGAGTACTTTATTCCAAACAGGAACTTGAAACTTTTTAGGTGGAAATACCATTAACATATCAGGTGTTCGCTTATCCCTGTATAATTCTTCACGTGAATCAGCTTTATCTAAAGCAATAGAATAAGCTTCACGGTATTTGTTAATCAATTCACTCCATAAAGCAATCCTTGAAAGTTGATAGGCTTTTAACCTTGCTTTGCTGATTTGATCCTCATTATATTTGCTAAACGCTTCTAATATTGTAAAAATCTTATCGGTAACCTGAGTAGTATTATTCTCATTTCTAGTGATAACCCATGCTCCTGGTTCCGGCTCTTTTTCTTTTTCAAGTATCCATGCTCCAAATCCGGCCAGAGTAGTTGTGATTGTAGGAATATGGAAAGCTAAACTCTCAAGTGGAGTATATCCCCACGGCTCATAATATGATGCAAAGACCGAAATATCAAAGCCAATTAAAAGCTCATAGTAACTAAAATTGAAAATTCCATCGTGTCCATTTAGATAAGAGGGAACAAAAATTAATTTCACTTTATCAGTTACCTTGTTCGTGAGACCAGCCACAGCAGCTCTGTTTAGAATGCTGTCATGCTCTGAGTCATAGAGTCCATGCGTTAAATATTTACTTTCAACAGGGTTCGAGAAATCCGGATTATTCAGTCTTTCAACCAGTTTCTTACTAACACCTGATTGGTTGGCAGGAACAGTAATAAATGCAATGATTGATTTTTTCTGACCAGGATCTTTATTTAGTTTGGCCAGTGCATCTATAAATAAGTCAATTCCTTTATTTCTGAACTCATATCTCCCACTATTAATCACAAGCAAAGAATCTTCAGGAAGATCAGTGTTGAACATAGCACGAGCCACCTGCATTAACTTTGCTCTTGCCATTTCGCGCCTAACAGAGTATTCACCTTCAGAAGGGACAAAACTATCATCAAATCCATTAGGTGTAATCACATCAACAGCTCTTCCAAGAAAATACTCACATTCTTTAGCTGTGATCTCGCTTACGGTTGTAAATGAATCGCTGTTAACGGCAGCTGCTCTTTCTAGTGAAAACTTTGATACAATATCAAATCTACGGGCGGTTGAATCAGGTGGATATAAAGCCATATCACCATATAAAGGCATATGATTTCCGGCTATTGCTCTGCCAAGTGCCGTTGCATGAGTGGTAAAAACACAACCTACCTGGGGAACATTCTCATGCAGATACAATACCCCAGTTCCCGACATCCATTCATGGAAATGTGCAATTATTCGTTCACGCGAAGTAAGGTTAAACTCATAAAAATTCTCTATAACACGACCGGCTGCATACCCAAAAAGGGCAGGCTCAATGTAATCCCATTGCCCCGATATAGAATCAAGCTGATAACGTTCCCAGAAATTGGCAAAAATCTTATCCTTTATCTGAAAGTACTGAGTGAACTCTACAAGAACCACAATTGGCTTGCTCTTAATGTTCCATCTTCCAATCCTTAAACGTAATCCCGATGCCTCAGCATGTTCTCTCCATGATTTGTAAATGAACTTATCTTCCAGAAAATCGGGATTTGTATTAGTCTCCTTCCATACGTCAGGACCAATTAAAAGATAATTGTCTTCGAGTTTTTCTTGTATCCCGGGAGCTTTGGTAGAAATTACAGTATAAATTCCACCCACTTTATTGCATATCTCCCAACTTACTTCAAATAAATAATCGGGCGTTTTTATAGTTTCACTCATGTTTAATTTTTACACTAAATAATAATGGTTCTCCAGTTTAAGAGAATCATCCGATTTAACAATCAGCTGAAATACAATCTTTAAACAGTTGATTAATATGTTTTCTAACAGCCGGCTAAAATAAATTAAAAATACGATTGAATTTTTGAAGCTACTTTTTTTCTGTAATTCTCGATCGTAGCTCTCCTTGGTTTCTTAATTTCCTTTATAATTTTATCAAGCTCACTTTTATAAGCGGCAGGAAGTTTCTTTTTAAGCTCTGATAGTTTATCCTCTGCTTTATCGTATAATGAATATGCTAATTCCTTGACATCTATCTTATCTATTGCCTTTTTCAAATCTTTTTTAGAGAGTGAAAAGATCAGGTCAAAATCTTGTTCCACTTCACTTGAAACATGATTTGAAATCATTCCGGATCCATTTACATCATACAATTGCTCAGTTTCTTCTGTTTCAAGCGGGGCAATATAGTTTTCTTCAACCCTGCTAATAAAATCACTTAGTATATTCATGTAATTAATAAATGCTTCATACGGAGTAGTATAAGGATTAAAGTATTTATGTACTGCTCCATCCGAAAACCACTTTGTACACATGTAATAAAAATGGTCGGATGTTTGAAGATATAACCAGTCTTTCTTAATTTCAGGATCTGAACAATGGTGCACCTTATCTTTCAGGCTATACAACAAATCATATGCTTCATCCTGCATTTCATTTCCAAGCCAGGCTGTTAAATCTCTTTCCTCATCAGCCCATGAAATAGGAGTTGGAACAGAGACTGCTGAAACCGGTTGAAGTTCATTTGCAAGTTCTGATGGTGTACTAAATTTGAAATTAGTTCTTGACAGAACTTCTTTAGGCAGGGCTTTCATGAATTCAAAAATACCCGTCTCTTTCCACTGATGTTCTCCAAAAGTCTCATAATCAAGAAAGATATTTACTACCTGTTGATTCTTGTAAGTATTGATCCACTTTGCAAACTTTTCAGCAGTTAGTGGCCATTCTATCCAGCTTTGATTGGAGAATCTAAAACCAATATCATCACTCAGCTGAAAGTTTCTTAACAGCAATTTCAGTTTAGGATTCACGGCATTGCAATACATAAAGTTAGGACTCTTCCAGCCAAGTATGTGTTTGGCACCTTCGGTAAGCATCACATCAAATCCCATCTCAAGCACTTGTTCTCCAACTTCATCAGAATAGATCAGCTCAGTATTGCGAAATGATGTAGGTTTTCTTCCAAAGAGTTCTTCAATTGTATTGGCATGTTGTTCAACCTGATTCTTAAACTCTTCTTTATCTTTCAGTGAAACGAGTGAATGAGCATACGTCTCAGCCAAAAACTCAACATTACCGGTATCGGCTAATGCTTTAAAGCTTTTAATTACTTCGGGTGAATATTGCTTAAACTGATCAATTGCAATGCCTGAAATGGAAAAACTCACTTTAAAAGCTGCTCCATATTCTTTTATCAGATCAAGCAATAACCGGTTCATTGGAAGATAAGATCTTTCAACAACTCTCTTTATGATCGTTCGGTTCTGATATTCATCATAATAATGATGACTGCTACCGATATCAAAAAAGCGGTAAGTGCGTAATCTATATGGCTGATGAATCTGAAAATAAAGGCAAATTGATCTCATAATGTCTTCTCTTTATTAATACAATATCAAGCTTGATAAATCTGTTGGTAAATAGTTTTAATATGGCGTGCGGCGTTCTCCCATTTAAGATTCTCAACTTCAGTGGCACCATATTTTGTAAAAGCAGTTGACAGACTCTTATAATGTAAAAGTGCATAAATGGCATCTGCCATGGCATCTACATCCCAGAAATCTACTTTAAGCGCATGCATCAATACTTCAGCAACACCCGACTGCTTTGAAATAACAACGGGAACATTTGAACGCATTGCTTCAAGTGGTGATATACCAAATGGTTCAGATACTGATGGCATTACATATACATCACTTAACGCAAACATCCTGTCAACATTCTCTCCCTTTAAAAAGCCGGTAAAATGAAATCTTGACGACATTCTTAATTTGGCCACACGTCGTATCATTTTCTCCAATAAGTCGCCTGTACCTGCCATCACAAACCTTACATTCTTATCGCGCTGATAAACTTTATGGGCAGCTTCAATAAAATACTCCGGTCCCTTCTGAAATGTTACTCTTCCCAAAAAAGTGACTATCTTCTCCTTCACATGCTTATCGTACACCTGAAATTCTTCTTTATCAGTAGGTTCTACAGCATTGTGCACTGTATAAACTTTTGAAGGATCAATACCATATCTTTCAATTACAATATTGCGGGTTAGGTTACTAACGGCAATTACCCTGTCGGCAGCTTCCATTCCGCTTTTTTCAATATCATAAACCTGTGTATTTATGTTCTCACCCGATCGATCAAACTCTGTTGCATGCATATGGACAATAAGAGGTTTTCCGCTTGCCTTTTTAGCAGCAACACCAGCAGGATACGTAAGCCAATCGTGGGCATGTATAAGATCAAATTGTGATTCAGAAGCTAATTGTGCCCCAACAAGCGCATATCTTGAAACCTCTTCAAGTAAATTAGTCCCATACTTGCCTGAGAACTTATACTGGGCATTAAAAATAGAATCATCGCTTATTGATTCATTGGTTTCCATCTTTTCAACCAGATAATCAAAAGCTTCTGGTCCAACGTAAGGTACCAGTATTGAGTTTACTTCAAGGTAAGTTATCTTCTTCCAAAAATCCTGATGTTCTCTTCTTTTTATATCTATTGTGACATCACTTGCATCAATGAGTCGTATAGCTTCCTGACTTTCATCACCATAAGCTTTAGGAACGACAAATAGTACCTCTACATCATTTTTCATGAGGCCCTTGGTCATGCCATAACAGGCTGTGCCAAGTCCTCCGGTAATATGAGGAGGAAACTCCCATCCAAACATTAATACTCTCATGTGCTCTAAAACTTAAGTCCTACTACTAACCTTTATACGATTTAATCAAAGAATTAATTCTTAATAACTCGGCAACACACCAGGCCTGTGATATAGCACCTGCTCCCCTGTGAGGTGGATCGCCATCATAAACTTCGGAAATTGTACCTATGCCATGCTCCATCATTTCATCTTCAAACCCATAATAAATATCTTTAATCATCTGTAAGGCTGCCTTTTGATGAATATTCAAATAAGCTTCGGCAAAATGTCCTAATAGCCAAGGATGTACTGATCCCTGATGATAAGCATGATCTCTTTGAGCCTGATTTCCTTCGTAAACACCCTTATATAGCACATTCTTTGGTGCCAGTGAGCGTAATCCCCGGGGAGTAAGTAATTCTGACTTAACTCTCTCGAGAATACTGTTGCGCATTGATTCAGGTAATGGAGTGTATGGTAATGAAGTTGCTATTACCTGATTGGGTCTTACAGAGAAATCTTTATAATCGCCATTCGTATAATCAGCAAGATATCCCTTCTTCTCGTCCCAGAAATTATTTATGAATGATTCAGGGAAATTAGTTGCAGTTTCCTGCCAATCACGTGTAAATTGGTCATCACCTGCTTGTGATGCCAGCTGCAAAGCAAATAACAATGCATTATACCACAGAGCATTTATCTCAACACAGTAACCAACTCTTGGTGTAACAGGTTTGCCATCAACAACAGCATCCATCCAGGTTACTGCATGTCCGGGTTCACCGCTGAAGATAAGGTTATTATCGTGAAGCTTTATATTATAGGCAGTACCTTCCTTATAACCGTAAAGAATGGCTTTCATGTACTTACCATACTCTTTCCAGAGTTTTGAAGTAGTATCAGTATACATTCCGTACTGCTGTAATGCCCAGAAAAACCATAAAGGAGTATCTGCCGAATTGTAAATAGCCTTTTCTCCTATGCCCATGTTAGGGAATAAAGGTCCTTTAAGCTGCTGTACCATCGTATCAAGCACAGCTTTAGCGGTTTTAAATTCACCGGTTACCAGCGTTAAGCCGGGTAATGCTATAAAAGTATCACGACCCCATCGTCCAAACCATGGGTATCCTGAAATTACTTCTGTTTTCTTTCCTCTTTTTACTATAAATTGCTGTGCTGCATTTAAAAGACAGTTTTCATAGCTTGTTCGTGGCACTCTTCTGTGTATCTCGCTATTGAATGAGCGGGCAAGTGATCCGGGTGCGACAGCTTCAACTCCTGCGGAAAAATAAATGCTCTCACCCTTTTCTATTGGAACTTCAAAATAACCTGGCACATAAAGGTCTTCCAAATAATCATAACCCCTTGCTTTTTCACGAATATATTCAATGTTATAGTACCAATCGGGTACATGCACGTATTCGGGTTCCTTAGAAAATTGCAGGAATAAGTATGAATAACCTCTATACATTCTCAATTTAATTCCATTATCAATTGCTTCATACGATGTATCAACATCATAATTTGCTCTTGTAAGTGAATGAATATTACGGAAAGCGAGGAATGGTTTAAATCTTAATTTAGTAGGCGAATGTGCCTCAACAAGAGTGTATTTGGTAATTACACGCCCATCCTTAAGTGAAAAGAGCATCTCTTTTGTTAACTCAACACCACCCACATGATATGAGAGTTTAGGTATTGGATCAGATGTAAAATCATTTAAATATTTATGCCCTTTAGGGGAATATACTTCGCCCTGGTATTTATGTATAGCCAGATTAAACTCGGCATTATGTTGTATTACCGTCTCATCAAATGAGGATAGCAGTACATGATTTCCCTCGTCAATAGCAGGCTGTGGCATCACAAGAAGTCCATGGTATTTTCTTGTGTTGCAATTAATTATAGTACTGCTGCTATATGCACCCTCGCGGCTGGTTCTTATGAGTTCTTTAGTAAGACTGTACTCAAGATTAACCAGCTGATTTTTTTCAAACGTAATATAATCCATAGCTGCTACTTTGGCTTTAACGTGTAATATCGTCTTATGCAAAGATATAGAATATTTTGGTGAATTTTCCTAATAAAGATTGGAGCTTTGTTAAGAATTCTAAAGTAATTACTTCTGCTTACGTGTCACAAAACAAGAGAGGACACGAATTGTTTTGATAGGAGTCATTAGTTTTCAATCATGCAAGAAACAAAAAAAGTCACGAGTAAACTTATTACTCCCATGGGTGAATTCACCTATTATGATCTTAAGAAACTTAAGGGTTTTGGAATCAATATTGAAGAATTGCCTTTCTCAATTAGAATTCTTCTGGAAAATGTTCTTAGAAATCAGGACAATCTAACATTTACCGAAACTCATTTGCAGAATGTGCTTGGATGGAGTCCCAAACCTGATCTGGTAGATATACCATTTCTTCCTGCACGTGTTCTGATGCAGGACTTTACCGGCGTACCAGCAGTCGTGGATATTGCATCCATTCGTTCGGAGGTTAACCGAAAAAAGAAAGATGCGGCTGAGATAAACCCAAAGGTTCAAGTTGACCTTGTTATAGATCACTCTGTGCAAGTTGACTTTTATGGATCAATTTATTCATACGATCGAAATGTAGAACTCGAATATGCTCGCAATCACGAACGCTATTCACTTCTTAAATGGGCAAATCACTCAATGGACAATTTCAATGTTGTACCTCCGGGAATGGGTATCTGTCATCAGGTAAATCTTGAATATCTTGCGAAAGTTGCTACTTACAAAGATGGAATCATCTTTCCCGATACGCTGGTAGGAACTGATTCACACACACCTATGGTGAATGGAATAGGCGTAGTTGGATGGGGAGTTGGTGGCATTGAGGCCGAAGCTGTGATGCTAGGTCAACCGGTTTATTTTATGCTTCCCGAAGTTATTGGACTTAAACTTACCGGTAAAATAAAAGAAGGAGCTACTGCTACTGATTTGGTATTAACTGTTGCTGAATTGCTTAGAAAAAAAGGTGTTGTTGGCAAATTTGTTGAAGTGTTTGGTGAAGGATTGAATAATCTTACTGTCCCCGACAGGGCAACCATCTCCAACATGTCACCTGAATTTGGTTGTACCATTACTTATTTTCCACCAGATGAAAAAACCCTGGATTATTTAAGCAGTACCGGCCGCACTAAAGAACACATCAGCACTGTAGAAGCTTATTTAAAAGAAAATCTTCTATGGCGTGTGAATGAAGATAAAATTAAGTTCAGTGATCTGATTGAGCTCAATTTAGGTGATGTAGAACCATCACTTGCAGGTCCTAAACGCCCACAGGATAAAGTATCATTAACCAACATTAAACATAGTTTCATTGAACTCTTAAACAGCAGTTATTACAGACGATATATTAACGTAGATGCACGTGAAGAAGGCAGATGGCTGAGTGAAGGTGGCAGTAATCAACAGTTTGAAGAAGAAAAGGAAGAAACCGACCGCACTATTGAAGAAGCAGGTATTGAAATTGGACAAACACGAGAGTATGAAGGTCTTAAGAGTGTTAAGATCAAAGTGGGCAATACTCGTTATTTATTGAGTGACGGCTCCTTAGTGATAGCTGCTATTACCAGTTGCACCAACACATCAAACCCCGATGTAATGATTGGCGCCGGCCTTGTAGCAAAAAAAGCGGTAGAAAGGGGACTTGATCCAAAACCATGGGTTAAAACAAGTCTGGCTCCCGGCTCAAGAGTCGTTACAGAGTATCTGGAGAAAGCAGGATTGAACTCCTATCTCGAGGCACTTGGATTTCATGTTGTTGGCTATGGTTGTACAACCTGTATCGGTAACAGCGGACCACTACCGGCACATATCACCAAAGCAATTACTGATAACGATCTTGTTGTATCTTCTATCCTTTCAGGCAATCGCAATTTCGAGGCACGAATTCATCCTCTTGTTAAAATGAACTTCTTAACCTCTCCCCTTTTGGTTGTTGCCTATGCTATTGCAGGAAGAATTGATATCAATCTTTACGAAGAACCTTTAGGATTTGATCCTAATCTTGAACCCGTTTATCTTAAAGATATATGGCCTTCTTCGGAAGAAATAAAAAGCGTGATGGAAGCTGTTTTAAAGGCCGGGGATTATGCTAAAAATTATGAAGATATATTTAATGGTGACGAGAAATGGCAAGTTCTTCCTTCTACAACAAGCAGTGTTTATAACTGGGATAAAGAGTCAACCTATGTAAAGGAGGCACCTTTCTTCCATGATATTTCAGCAGAACCTGAACCTGTAAAGGACATTAAATCGGCCAGAGTGTTACTTAAACTTGGTGATTCAATTACAACAGATCATATCTCACCCGCCGGTTCTATATCCGAAGACTCTCCTGCAGGTAAATACCTTAAATCGCTTGGTTTTGAAAGAAAAGACTTCAATTCATATGGCTCCCGCCGCGGAAATCATGAAGTGATGGTGAGAGGTACTTTTGCTAATGTGAGATTGAAAAACCAACTGGTAAACAGAGAAGGAGGCTGGACAGTCTTTTACCCGAGTAATGAAGTAATGTCAGTTTATGATGCCGGAATGCGTTATCAGTCAGCAAACATTCCATTGATTATACTGGCAGGTAAAGAATATGGTAGTGGATCTTCACGCGACTGGGCGGCTAAAGG